>DAOVTY010000111.1 GCA_030632865.1 Bacteroidota bacterium | reverse complement strand
TTGCCCGCAGGTTCAATTTCGGGTGCACCAAAAAAGAAAACAGTTGAAATTATAAAGAATACAGAAAAATATAAACGTGGATTTTACACTGGCATTTTCTGCTATTTCGATGGCAAAAATTTGGATAGCTGTGTACTAATTAGGTATATAGAAAATAAAAACGGACAACTAATTTATAAAAGTGGAGGTGGCATTACTTTTAAAAGTAAAGTAGAACAGGAATATAACGAAATGCTAAACAAAGTTTATGTGCCAATTACTAGAAACAATTAAGTGTAAAAACGGGAAATTATTTAATCTGGAGTTTCACCAAAACCGTTTTGAAACGACAAGAAAGAACCTCTTTTCATGCTCCGACAAAATTAATCTTTCCAAAGCAATTCAAGTACCAAAAGAATTTCAAATCGGGCTGTTTCGTTGCCGTATAATTTATTCAGAAACCATAAATAAAATAGAATTTGTTCCTCATCAATTCCGTAAAATTAAAAGTTTAAAGTTAATTGAAGAGAACGAAATTGATTATAGATTTAAGTATTCTGACAGAAAAAAATTAAATAGTATTTTTGAAAAACGGGGTGATTGCGATGATATAATAATTATTAAAAACGGATTTGTTACCGATAGTTTAACCGCCAATATTATTTTTTTTGATGGTAAAAAATGGTGGACTCCAGACACTCCTCTTCTACTCGGAACTCAAAGGGCAAAATTAATTCATGAAAACAAAATTAAAGTTTGCAGAATTACTCCGGCTACTATTTCAAAATACAAAAAGGTGGGTTTGATAAACGCAATGTGGAATTTTGAAAATATGCCAGTAATTAGTATCGAAAAGATTCACTAAAAAAGGCTCTGCTAAAATGCAGAGCCTTTTCATATATAAATTTAAAATTTATTTAAATATCAACTCCGGACATTCCTGAGCTACAGGTTCATTTCCTTCAACTTCCCATATATTACCTGAATTTAGTAAATCGTCAACACAAGTAATTTTACGGTTTTGCTGAACCTCATCAATTTGTGTAACCATTTCGGTATTATAAACCAAAGCAGATACACTTCTAATAACTCCAAGAGCAACCGGAAAATCTGGTAATTGCATATTTATCAGTGCCAGATGTAAAATCGGATCAACTTCTGTTTCGTCGTGTACCAAAATATCGTCGATAGTAACTCCATTCTTTCCAACTACTGCCACTTTCAATTTCCCTTTCTCAAAAACCAACCCTTTTTGATATTCAACGCCAAATAGCATTGGTTTTCCATGTTCAAGAATTAACTGTCTGTCAGCAGTATGTGCACGATCTGTTAATGCGCTATGAATTCCATGGTTAAAAATCACACAATTTTGTAACACTTCTACAATCGACGCTCCTTTATGCTTTTCTGCAGATTGGAAAACCGATTGGCTCAATTTCATACTACTGTCAATTGTTCGCGCAAAAAATGTTCCTCTCGCACCAATAACCAATTGACCTGGGATAAATGGATCTTCCACAGTTCCAAAAGGTGATGTTTTTGTTTTAAATCCACGATCGGTAGTTGGCGAATACTGGCCTTTTGTTAACCCGTAAATCCGATTATTAAACAGAATCAGGTTCATATCAATATTTCTCCTGATAAAGTGTATAAAGTGATTTCCACCGATTGCCATTGAATCTCCATCGCCGGTAATTACCCAAACACTTAAATCGGGGTTTGCCAATTTCACACCCGAAGCAACAGCAGCTGCACGTCCATGAATTGTATGAAACCCAAAAGTACTCATGTAATAAGGGAATCTGCTAGAACAACCAATTCCTGAAATTATAGCAAATTGTTCACGTGGAATTCCCATTCCTGCCATAGTTTTCTGAATGGCATTCAAAATAGCAAAATCGCCACAACCTGCACACCAGCGAACCTCATTCTCGCTCTTAAAATCTTTTACAGTATATTTTAGATCAATCATTTTTAGTCCTCCAATAAATTAGAAATACTCTGTTTCAACTCTTTAACTGTAAAAGGTAATCCTTTTACTTTATTATATTGATGATATTCAAATCCGGGCATTTTATCTCGCAAATAGCCAGCAAACTGTCCCATATTTAATTCGCAAACAATAATTTTTTTGAATTTTGCAAATACCTCTTCTGTATTTTTGGGCAGTGGTTTAATATAATTAAAATGGGGTAAACTCACATTTTTACCTTCTTGTCTGAGTTCTTTAACTGCACTAATTAAATGTCCGTAAGTTCCTCCCCAACCAACAACCAATACATTACCATCGCCATCGCCACACATTTCCAAATCGGGAATCATATCAACAACTCGTTGAACTTTATTTTCACGAATTTCAGTATTAGCCTGATGATTATCCGGATCGTGGTTTACAGTACCGGTTTCATTTTTCTCGAGACCACCAATACGATGTTCAAAACCTGGCATCCCCGGGATTGCCCAGTCGCGGGCGAGTGTTTCAGAATCTCTTTTATACGCTTTAAACGAAGCGGCATCTTTTGCAATTCGAGGTGTAATTGATGGCAATTCCGACATTTTAGTTATTTTCCATGGTTCTGTACCATTCCCAAGAAAACCATCGGTAAGTAGAATTACCGGCACCATTCTTTCCAATGCAATTTTAGCCGCTTTAAAAGCGTACCAAAAACAGTCGGAAGGAGTACTGGCAGCTAACACAACCACCGGACTTTCACCGTTTCTTCCGTACAGTGCCTGCAATAAATCAGATTGTTCAGTTTTTGTTGGCAAACCGGTTGACGGTCCACCACGCTGAACATTAACAATAACCAACGGAAGTTCTGCCATAACTGCCAAACCAATTGCTTCCGACTTTAATGCCAGCCCCGGACCAGAGGTAGTAGTAACAGCTAAATCGCCTGCAAAAGCGGCACCAATTGCCGATGTAATTCCTGCAATCTCATCCTCAGCCTGAAACGATTTTACTCCTAAATCTTTACGTTCAGAGAGTGCTGAAAGAATATCGGTTGCCGGAGTAATTGGGTACGAACCGATAAAAAGTTCAAGTCCCGATTTTTCTGCTGCAGCTAATAGGCCCCATGCAGTTGCGTGGTTTCCGTTAACATTCCTATAAGTTCCATTTTCGATATTTGCTGGATGAACAATGTAACTCGGTGTCATGTGCTGCATCGTCATTCCGTAATTGAAACCATCGTGCAACACTTTAATATTTGCATCAACAACAACCGGTTTTTTTGCAAATTTATTGCTTATAAATTCTTCGATATAATTTAACGGACGATTAAACATCCAACAAACTAAACCAAGTGCAAACATATTTTTGCTTCGAAGAACACTTTTATTGTCGAGTCCGAAGTCTTTCAAACTCTCTTTGGTTAAACTTGAAACGGGTACAGGAATTTTAAAATAATCTTCAAGATTTAATTCAACGAAGGGGTCATCTGTAGCAAAATTTGCCTTTTTCAGATTTTTCTCTGTGAATGAATCCGAATCATAAATAATTGTTCCGCCTGGATTAATAAACTTAGCATTAGCTTTCACAGCTGCCGGATTCATTGCGATTAAAACATGGGCAAAATCTCCCGGTGTATTAACCTGTTTTTGTCCGAACTGAACCTGAAAACCTGAAACTCCGCCAACTGTTCCTTGAGGCGCTCTAATTTCAGAGGGGTAATCAGGAAATGTGGAAATATCATTTCCCAACAAAGCCGAGGTATCTGAAAACAATGTTCCGGTGAGTTGCATTCCATCACCTGAATCTCCCGAAAACCGAATGGTTACTTCTTCCATCTCGATTACTTTCGCATCCTTCATCTAACTACTTTTTATGTTTTAAAAATTCAATTTAAAAGAAAATCGACCTCAAAAATAATAATTACCAAATTTGAAATCGAACATATTGCATTTTTTTCACTTAAATGCATCGGCAAAAATAACCATTATTTAACAAGTTTGTTGTTACATATCCAATTATTTACAGGTTTTAATATATTTGGATTCAATTTAAATTATTAAGGATTTGGCACTCATAAAAACACTCAACGGAAACACTCCTAAAATAGGCAAAAATTGCTTTTTAGCAGAGTCTGCAACAGTAATTGGTGAAGTTAAAATTGGAGATAATTGTAGCATTTGGTACAGTGCCGTATTACGGGGCGATGTTCACTATATAAAAGTAGGTAACAATACTAATATACAAGACAATGTAACTGTGCATGCCACCTATAAAAAATCGCCAACAAATATTGGGAATAATGTAACAATTGCGCATGGTGCAGTAGTACATGGCTGCACAATTAAAAATAATGTATTGATTGGAATAAATGCTGTTGTTTTAGACAATGCAATTATTGAAAGTAATACAATTATTGCAGCCGGATCGGTAGTTACAAAAGGTACAATTGTAGAATCGGGTTCTGTTTATGCAGGAATTCCAGCTAAAAAAATAAAAGAAATTAGCACCGAATTATTGGAAGGAGAAATTAACAGAATTGCAGATTCATATTCGATGTATGCGGGTTGGTACAAAGATTAATTTCCATAAGTCTAATATAAACATAAGGTTAATTCAAGTTTATTTTACTGATTGTTATAAGATAAAGAATAAGTTTCTCCATCATTCTTGCATTTAATATGTAAACTGAAGTTAAAATTTATTGATTTTTGCAAAATGAATTTATCGAAAGAAAAAGAATGTTTATATAAATCCAATTTTAAAATCATCATAAATCAATTTATATTTTGTTAGCAACTGCGTTATTAACCCTAACCTATTTTTTGTATTTTTATGCACTAATTATAAAATAAATGAAACCTACATTATTAATTCTAGCTGCCGGAATGGGCAGCCGTTTTGGTGGACTAAAACAAGTAGAGCCAATTGGCCCAAGTGGCGAAGCAATAATTGACTACTCCATATACGATGCTATACGTGCCGGATTCGGTAAAGTTGTATTTGTTATACGCGAAAGTTTTGCCGATGCCTTTAAAGATAAATTCGATAAATTATTAAGTGGTAAAATAGACGTTGAATATGTTTATCAGGAGCTAAACATGTTGCCAAAAGGGTTTACCTTACCTGAAGGCCGTGAAAAACCTTGGGGAACAGCACACGCAATTTTAGTTGCAAAAGATGTTATTAACGAACCATTTTGTGCTATAAATGCCGACGATTTTTATGGTAATCCAGCTTATAATATTATGGCAAATTTCTTAACATCATCAGAAAGTACATCAGAATATTCGATGGTGGGATACCATTTAAATAAAACTCTATCAGAATTTGGATCTGTATCGCGAGGCATTTGCAATGTCGATAATAATCAAAACTTAAATAAAATTGTTGAAACATTAAAAATTCTTATAAAAAACAATCAGGTAATTTCGGTTGAAGAAGATGGAGGCGAAACAACACTTACAGGTGAAGAGAGAGTTTCTATGAATATCTGGGGTTTTAAACCTTCGTTATTCGATAATCTCGATAATAAATTTATTGATTTCTTAAATGCGGAAATAGACAAGCCAAAATCGGAGATGTTAATTCCATCTATAATTTTTGAAATGATTAATGAGAAAAAAGCAACTGTTAAAGTTTTAGAAGCCGATTCGCCGTGGT
This sequence comes from Bacteroidota bacterium, assembly GCA_030632865.1. Taxonomy (GTDB): domain Bacteria; phylum Bacteroidota; class Bacteroidia; order Bacteroidales; family Prolixibacteraceae; genus Draconibacterium. The sequence continues at coordinate 3,770 of DAOVTY010000111.1, read as the reverse complement.
TTGGTGTTACTTATAAAAATGACAAACCATTTGTAGTTGAAAAAATAAATATATTAATAGAAGAAGGTGAATATCCAAAAAACCTTTGGGAATAAAAGCAAACAAAAATGAGTACTGATTTAAATGAAATTGCAAAACAGTTCCAAATTGAAGGAATCGTTACCGAAGTAAAACCTCTCGGCGAAGGATTTATAAATGATACATTTATTATAAAAACCGGGGCAGGCACGCCAAATTATATCCTTCAGCGGAAAAACAAAAAGATTTTCTCGCCAATTCCTGCAATGATGGAAAACATACAAAAAGTGTGTTTACACATTAAAGAAAAAGTTGTTGCTGCCGGAGGAGACCCAATGCGAGAAGCAATGACTGTTACTCCGGCAAAAGATGGAAAACTATACTTTCTCGACAATGAAGATGAGTATTGGGCCGCTTGCCAATTTATTGATGATACAATTGCGTACGAAGCTGCCGAAACTCCTGAGCTGGCTTATGCCGGAGGGAAAGGAATTGGTAAATTTCAATCGTTAGTTTCAGATTTAAAACACCCATTAACCGATATTTTACCCGGATTTCACAATATTCGTTTCAGATATAAACAATGGGACGAAATAATAGCAAAAGACCCAGTTGGAAGAAAAGCCGAAATTGCAGAGGAGATTAGTTGGGTTGAGAATCGTAGAAAAGAGATGCTCGATTTTTGGAAGCTGGTTGAAGATGGAATTATTCCGACCCGAGTAACTCACAACGACACAAAAGTGAATAACATACTTTTCGATAAAAAAGGAGATGTGCTTTGTGTTATTGATTTAGATACCGTTCTGAACAGCACTGTTTTAAACGATTTTGGCGATGCCATGCGAACCTACACTAACACAGGTTTAGAAGACGACACAAATTTAGACAATGTTTCGATGGATATTGAAATTTTTAAAGCTTTTACAAAAGGCTACATCGAAGAGACAAAATCGTTTTTAACCGAAAAAGAGGTTGAATACCTCGCCTTTTCTGCAAAATATATTACTTACGAACAGGTGCTCCGGTTTTTAATGGATTATATTGATGGCGATAATTATTACAAAACAAAAGCACCCGACCATAATTTAGTTAGAACAAGAGCACAATACAAATTACTTACAAGTATGGAAGAGCAATTTGATGTTATGAATTCTGTAGTTAAAGAGCTCTACAAATAAAATACTAATAAAACATTTGTTTTAGCAAACCACTTTCATTTTTAGAAAGTGGTTTTTGTTTGTCATTTTTTTCATTTCCCCATAAAATATTCAATACAACATATCACCTACTAAAACCTGTTTCTAAACATAAGTTCTTAAAAGCTGACCAATATCTTTAATTACAGTTTTAATTATCCGTAACTTTGAGCCATTCAAAAAACACATATTATTATGGCGAAAATTAGCAAAAAAGATGCTCTCGATTATCACAAAAAAGGTCGTCCTGGGAAAATAGAAGTTATACCAACAAAACCTCACAATACTCAATTTGATTTATCGCTTGCCTACACCCCTGGCGTTGCAGAGCCTTGTCTCGAAATTCAAAAAGATGTTGACAATGCTTATAAATACACTGCTAAAGGAAATTTGGTTGCAGTAATTTCTAACGGAACAGCAGTTTTAGGACTTGGCGATATTGGTCCGGAAGCAGGAAAACCTGTAATGGAAGGAAAAGGTTTGTTATTCAAAATTTTTGCTGATGTTGATGTTTTTGATATTGAAGTAGATGAGAAAGATCCAAAAAAATTAATTGAAGTTGTAAAAGCAATTGCTCCCACTTTTGGAGGAATTAATTTGGAAGATATAAAAGCACCCGAGTGTTTTGAAATTGAACAAACTCTTAAAAAAGAATTGAACATTCCCGTTTTTCACGACGACCAACATGGAACCGCAATAATATCTTCAGCAGGTTTATTAAATGCATTAGAAATTAATGGTAAATCTATTGAAAACCTAAAAGTAGTTGTAAATGGTGCCGGAGCCGCAGCTGTTTCGTGTACCCGATTATATATTAGCCTCGGTGTAAAACCCGAAAATGTTGTGATGCTCGACAGTCGTGGAGTATTAAATGCAGAAAGAACTAATCTCAACAAAATTAAAGAGGAGTTTGTAACCAAACGAAAAATTAATACACTAGACGAGGCCTTTGTAGATGCTGATGTTTTTCTAGGACTTTCAGTAGGGAATGTGGTATCAAAAGATATGGTTCGTTCAATGGCAAAAGACCCAATTGTTTTTGCAATGGCAAATCCAAATCCTGAGATTTCGTATGAAGATGCAACAGAAGCTCGTAAAGATATAATTATGGCAACTGGACGTAGCGACTATCCCAACCAGATAAATAATGTTCTAGGATTTCCTTTTATTTTTAGAGGCGCGCTCGATGTTAGAGCTACTTCTATAAACGAAGAGATGAAAATTGCCGCTGTTAAAGCACTTGCAAAACTTGCAAAAGAGTACGTTCCTGAAATGGTTGCAAAAGCATATAATCAGCAAAATATAGTATTTGGTAAAGATTATATTATTCCAAAACCACTCGACCCGCGGTTAATTACAACCATCTCGGTTGCCGTAGCTAAAGCTGCAATAGAAACTGGCGTAGCTCGTAAAAAAATTAAAAACTGGGATGATTACAAGCAAGAATTAATTGATAGACTTGGATTCGATAACAAGCTAGTTATGGGCATTCGAAATAAAGCAAGACAAGCTCCAAAACGTGTAGTATTTGCCGAAGCCACTAATTTTAAAGTTTTAAAAGCTGCTCAGTTTGTATATCGCGAAGGTATTGCAAAACCAATTCTTTTGGGTAATCAAGAAAAAATAAAATCGCTGATTAAAGATAATAAGCTAGAATTAGGAGATGTACCGATTATAGATTTGCACAAAAATGTAAGTGATAAGAAAAGACAGGAGTTTGCAAAAATTCTTTACGAGAAAAGAAAGCGTAAAGGAATGACATACAACGAAGCTGTGGAGAAAATGTTTAGTCGCGACTATTTTGGCACAATGATGGTTGAAACAGGAGAAGCAGATGCTTTTATATCAGGTTTCTCGAGAAAATACTCGTCAACAATTCGTCCGGCTTTAGATGTAATTGGAATAAAGGAGCAGATTAATCATATAGCAGGAATGTACATTATGTTGTCGAAACGTGGCACTCTGTTTCTTGCTGATACAACGGTGAATATGAATCCAAGCGCACAAACATTAGTAGACACCACAATTTTAACTGCGGCCCAGGTAAAACGATTTAACGTTGAGCCCAAAATTGCACTTCTCTCCTACTCTAATTTTGGTTCGTTTAAAGGAAAAGGAAGTCCGGTGAGAGTAGAAGAAGCAACTGAAATTCTTCATAAAACTCAACCAGATTTAATAGTTGATGGCGAAATGCAAGCCAACTACGCGCTAAATGGTAAGCTAAGACATAAACGATATCCGTTTAATAAATTGGGAGATTCTGATGCAAACACATTAATTTTTCCGAACCTGAGTTCAGGAAATATTACTTATAAAGTTTTACAATCGTACGGAACAGCAGAAGCAATTGGACCTATTTTAATGGGAATGAAAAAACCTGTGCACATATTACAACGAGACAGCTCGGTGCGAGAAATAATTAATATGGTTGCAATTGCCGTTATCGATGCGCAAGCCATATCAGGGGAATAATATTAAAATAATTGATAAAAGAAACCGATTACCATTACTAGAAATTATTATATTTTGGGATAGATTCTTTAATAGGCAATATCA
>DAOVTY010000211.1 GCA_030632865.1 Bacteroidota bacterium | reverse complement strand
TAGCTTCATACAAAGTTTCAATGTCGTAACCGCGAATTCCTTTTAAGTATGAGTCTGCAAGTAACGAAGCCGAGTTTGAGCCAATCATGCATCCACGATGTCCGGGACTTGCCCATTCTGGTAACCATCCACTTTCTTTATAAGTATTCACTAAGCCCTGCATTATTTTCGAATTCAGATCGGGATACATTAAAGTGAAAAAAGGAAAAACAGCACGGAAAGTATCCCAAAATCCATTATCGGTAAAAAGGTAACCTGGCAAAACTTTCCCGTTGTACGGACTATAATGGACTATTTTGTTTTTGGCGTTAAATTCGTAAAATTTACGTGGAAACAAAAGCGTTCGGTACAAACTCGAATAGAATGTTTTACGCTGTTCTTCAGAACCACCTTCAACTTTAATTTTCGAAAGCTCTTTTTCCCAAATGGTTTCTCCTTCACTCTTAATTTCTTCGAATGATTTATCCCCAATCTCACGTTTCAAATTTAACTCAGCTTGTTCTAAACTAATAAACGATGAGGCAACTTTAATATTTACTTGCTCTCCTTTTTTTGTTTTGAACCCTACAACACCTCCCACATGAAATCCTTTGGCTTCTTTTGAATCGGATAAATCTTCGTCATTCCAAGTTTTAGTTATTTCAAAATCTTTATCGAAAACTGCCACAAAATAATTCTTGAAATTGGCAGGAACACCTCCACTATTATTTTGGCAATACCCAATTATTTTTCTCTCTTCGGGAATAATTTTCACCATCGATCCGCCATAGAAAGCATCGAGTAACAAATACGAATTATCGTTTTCGGGAAATGTAAACCTAAAAGATGCAGCACGGTCGGTTGGGGTAATTTCGGCAGTTACATCGTATTCTGCCAAATAGACTTTGTAATAATGTGGTTTTGCCGTTTCTGCTTTATGCGAAAACCACGATGCACGTTCATCTTCATCAAATTTCAATTCTCCGGTTACAGCCATAAACGAAAAAGCGGCGTAATCGTTTATCCACGGACTTGGTTGGTGTGTTTGTTTTATGCCTCGTATTTTATTTGCATCGTAAGTGTATCCCCAACCATTTCCCATTTTTCCTGTTTGTGGTGTCCAAAAGTTCATTCCCCACGGACGCGCAATTGCGGGGTAAGTATTTCCGTTTGATAGTGCATGATTAGAGTCGGTTCCCATTAATGGATTCACTAAATCAACTAATTTTTGTGAGCTATCAGACGAAATAAAATTATTGTCTGATGTATTACAACCAATAATTAAAAGAAGAATGATTACAAGGGGATATATTTTCATTGAAAAAGAGTTTAGTAAAATTCGGCAATAAGTAACAAACACAAATTATTTTTACAATTCTCTAATTTTTATATTCCGAAACCAAACGGGGTAACCATGGTCTTGTAACCCAATATAACCCTCTTTTGAAATTCCTTCAATAAAACCTTCAAATTTTTTGAATTTGCTGTTCTGCACCAGATTGTTCCACTCATCTGTCCAATGAGAATAAGTAACTACCTCTTTCCCGTTCATGCTTATCGAGGCTTTGCCATCTTTTAATTTAATTAAGCAAGTATTCCATTCTCCGGCTGGATTTACTGTTGCCGGGTCGGCAGCAATCATATCGTAAAGCGAGCCTGCTAAATGGCTTTCTACTTTGTTGTCGGTTGCATCTTTATTATCTAATATCTGAATTTCGGGAGCGGCAAAATAAATAGGTTTATTAGGTACTTCGCGCACATAATAGAAAATTCCGGAATTAGCCATTTTGCTTGCTTTCCAATCGATAGATAATTCAAAGTTGGAATATTTTTTTGCAGGATAAAGAATATCTCCTTTCGCACCTTGCCCAGCTTTTTTCCCCTCGCCGGTAAATACTTTCATTGCATCGTCTTCAATTATCCAATTAACAGGCATTTCTGTACCGTTGCATTGTCGCCAGCCATCAAAATTTTTCCCGTTGAACATTAAAGTCCACCCCTCTTTTTTCTCTTTTCTCGAAAGTTTATTAACTTTTTGTGCAAAAGTTGGAATTGCAATTAAAAGGGCTGCAAAAATAGATAAGGTCAAAATAAATTTCTTTTTCATAATATAATTTTAAATTTCTTTTAATATGTAAGTTTTCTTTAGGTAAAAATTGTGGCTAAAGGTAATTATTTGTGCCTGCGTATCCTAATAACCCAGAGTAATAAAATATGGCTTACTTAAATGGGTGTAATCTCATGTTACTTATTAAAATACTTCGTTTTGTTTCTAATTTAATACATTTGAAACCTGAAACAAGTATGTGAAAAACTTCTCGAAAAGTAGGAGTATTTGTAAAAACATAAATAGAATGCCAGTAAAAAATAAAAAGTTGTAATTATATGAAAGAATTTGAATTGTTGAATATTCCGTTAATCGAGTGGATTGGATATGTAGCTTCTACACTCGTATTGATTTCACTAAGTTTATCATCAATATTACGTTTACGGATTTTCAATTTATTTGGTGCAGCCGTTTTTTCTTTTTATGGATTTTATATTGGATCGCTGCCTGTTGGAATAATGAATTTAATTATCGTCTTTACTAATCTATATTATCTCCAAAAGCTTTATTTTCAGAAAGATAAATTTGAAATTGTTGAATCGAAAAGCAACCAAGAATATGTTTTAAAATTTCTGAATCATTTTAAAAAAGATATTCAAAAATATTCGCCAGATTTCAACCTCGATCTAAATAAAAACCAGATTATTCTTATGGTAATGAGAAATATGAATATGGCAGGTATTTTTGTTGCCAAAGACGATGGAGACCGATTGGAAGTTGAGTTGGATTATGTTACACCACAATATCGGGATTACAAAAATGGTGCGTTTATTTTTTCTCATTTCAGAAAGGCTATAAAAGTAAAAGAGTATAAAACAATAATTGCAAACTCGCAAAATCCGCAACAAATAAAATATTTAAAGAAAATGGGATTTATTCAAGATAAGTCAGCTAGAAACAAAAAACAGTATTTTCTTCGCTTGTAATTTTATTTTCGTATTAAATGTTTTTGTCAACCCCAATAATTGAAAACATAAGTTTTAAATGATTTAAAGCCCCGATGCAAAGTTCTTGAAAATTGAAAAATTTTCGATAATTTATTTGAACAATTACTTGAATTATTTTTTATTGTAGATAGTTATCTTCTATTTTTTTCTCTTTTTTTGAAAGGAAAATCGATGAACTCAGTCTATTTTTAAAAGCAATTGTAATTATGATAAGAAACGAAATGATTAACCAACTTTCGACAAAACAATTAGTAGAACTTTATAACAACCAGTCTCTTAAAATTATAGATGTGCGACCTGTTGATGCATATAATGGTTGGAGACAAAAGAGCGAGGTTAGAGGAGGGCACATTAAAGGTGCAAAATGCTTACCCGCAAAATGGTGTGAATATATTGATTGGATTGAGGTAGTGCGCTCTAAAGGAATTTTGCCAGAGCATAAAGTTGTTGTTTATGGATATACAAAAATAGAAGTTGAAAAAGTAGCGAAGTTGTTTGCTCGAGCCGGATATTCTGATGTAAGTATTTATCTTGATTTTGTTGATGATTGGTGTACAAACGAAAGTTTGCCGATGGAAAATCTAAAACGTTATAAACAATTGGTTTCTGCCAATTGGGTAAACACACTTATTTTAGGCAATAATCCAGATGAGTACACAAATGATAAATTTGTGATTTGTCACTCTCATTATCGTAATAGAGATGCATATTTAACTGGACATATTCCTGGAGCCATAGATATGGATACACTGGCTTTGGAAGCTCCTGAAACATGGAACAGGCGTTCACCCGATGAGTTGAAAGTTGCTCTCGAACAACATGGAATAACAGCTGACACAACTGTTGTCTTGTATGGTAAATTTATGTCGCCCGATAACGACGACGATTTTCCGGGAAGTGCTGCCGGACATATTGGCGCAATACGAAATGCAATGATAATGCTTTATGCAGGTGTTAAAGACGTGCGTATTTTAAACGGAGGTTTTCAATCGTGGAAAGATGCTGGTTTTGAAATTACAACTGACGATGTAAGAAAAAAAGAGGTAGCCGATTTTGGTGTTCAAATTCCTGCAAAACCAGAATTAATAGTTGATGTGCCTAAGTCAAAAGAGATGATTGAAGCCAACGATGCAGATATTGTTTGTGTTCGCAGTTGGCCAGAATATATTGGAGAAGTGAGTGGTTACAATTATATTAAAAAAACTGGCCGGATTCCGGGTGCTATTTTTGGCAATTGTGGTACCGATGCATATCACATGGAAAATTACAGAAATGTTGACCATACAATTCGGGAGACACAAGAAGTTGTCGCAATTTGGGATGATGTGAAAATTACACCCGACAAACATCTTGCATTTTATTGTGGAACGGGTTGGCGCGGAAGCGAAGCATTTTTTAATGCCTGGCTAATGGGTTGGCCACGAGTTTCTGTTTTCGATGGCGGATGGTTTGAGTGGAGTAATGATTCTAAGAATCCGTTTGAAAAAGGAATTCCAAACAAAAAATAGTAGTATGAATTTTATAGACACTGGAGTATTTGAAAAACAGAAAGTAAGGATAAAAAATCTTCTACCCGAAATTGGTATTGAAAAGGCAAGAGCAGAGATTATAGCGGGGTTAACTTCTAAAAATAAATCCATTTCGAGTAAGTATTTTTACGACGAAATTGGATCTGATTTATTCGAAGCGATTACAGAATTACCAGAATATTATCCCACTCGAACTGAAAAAAGTATATTAGAATCGATAGCTCCTGAATTAATGAATAGAAATTCATCTTTCGAAATAATTGAGCTTGGTAGTGGCGACTGTTCAAAAATTTCAATATTGATTGAAGCAGTTCAAAAAGTGAATTTGGAGAATGTAAATTATATTCCGATAGACATTAGTAAATCTGCAATCGAAAATTCTACTGCCGAGCTTTTAGAAAAATTTCCGGATATGAAAATAAACGGATATGTAGCTGATTTTATTCACCAGTTAAATCAAATTCCACATTCCGAAAAACCTAGACTTATTTGTTTTCTTGGAAGTACAATTGGGAATTTTTCAAAAAGCGATTCAACAAAAATATTACGAAACTTAGCTAAAGGTTTATTAAAAGGAGATTCTCTTTTAGTTGGTTTTGATCTAGTGAAACCTAAATCAGTTCTGCATGCCGCTTATAATGATTCGGCAGGTGTTACAGAACAATTCAATAAAAATATTTTAAATGTTGTTAACTCAATTATTGATACTGATTTTAATACTGACGATTTTAATCATCACTCGTTTTTTAATCACGAAAAATCTCGTATTGAAATGAATTTGGTTGCTAATAAAAATTGTTCAGTAAATTCACCTTTCATCAAAAGCCCAATCTATTTTGAGAATGGAGAATCTATTCATACCGAAAATTCGCATAAATATTATTTAAACGGTATTGAAGAATTAATTGCAAACTCAGGATTGGTAGTAAAAAATAGTTATACCGATCCTAAAAAATGGTTTGCTTTGGTAGAATTTGCCAATAAGTCTTGAGCCTTTAAATCTATATAGATATTGCTCTTTCTCGTTACTAATTTTGTGTAGGTAATTTGCTATCTATTCTTAAAATGGTAAATCGTTTCCGTTATCTTCCGGTTCTGGCGGAATATCATCAGTTCTAAATTCCGGTGGAGTTTCAGCAACATTTTCGGCTGCT
>DAOVTY010000174.1 GCA_030632865.1 Bacteroidota bacterium | reverse complement strand
GTATAACCATCCCCGTCAGCATCTATGCCATTGAAATCAGTTTCATATCTAACTGCAACTATTTCATCTGTTGTACCTGTATTTCCAGACCAAATTACCCAGTAATTTTCTGTTAAATCACTATATGCAATAGCCGGTGAATTGGATGTTGTAGTTATATTGTCAATTTTAACTGATTCTGTAAGAGTAGCACAATTGTCGCTAAAGTATTCCTGAATCCAGATTCCTGAGGCTCCCAAATATTCTTGCCAAGCAATAATGAATGTTTTATTTGTATTGTTAAACCAAACATCGGGTGCTGCTTCCATATTATTATTACCGAATGTAAAAGCTGACGTTAAATTACCAACACTGTCGGCCAACTGCCCATTTACGTTTCCTGCAAAATCATCATAAACAATAAAAAATTCGTTAGTTGTGTCGTTGTAAGCAACTGCAGGATTAGCAACAGCGGATACTGAATAATTGATAGGGGTTCCTAAAATTCCGCCAGGAGTAAGTGTAACTGAATTTAAATTCTGATTAATATCTGCCCAAACAATTAGAAACAGATCATCTTTTGAATTGTAAACAATATCTATAGAATAGGGTAGTAGAAAGCCTGAAGGAATTGAGCCGAAAGTAAAGGAAGATCCCGGAGTGCCATTTTTGTCGAAAAACTTAGCCGATATATGCGAGCTTGCGGTATCGTAATAAGCCACCAAAAAAGTGCCATTATTATCCGATGCAATCGTTGCCGACATATTCCATGAGTCAGTGTTCCCGACACTAAAATCACCTGTTTTTAATCCGGTAGCAGAATTTATAAAGGCTAAAACAATAGAATCTTTGCCAACAGAATAACTTTCAGAATAAACAACCCCAACAGTATTTGTTGATGAATCGTATGCAACCTGAGGTTTTTCTGCGTATCGTGAAGTGTCTGATGAAAGCAATATGCCGTTGTAATCCAGATCTCCGTCTCCAATAAAATTATAAAAAATCTGATCTGTCCCTGTTTCATTGCCAGTCCAAATAACAACGAAAGTATCTTGAGTACTACAATAAATAATTTGAGGATCTATTGCTGAATTTGTGGAAATTCCAATGTTTTCTTCGTTTCCTATTTCAATGCCCGATACGATATTTGAATATGTTAAAGCAAACAAAAGTAATATTGAAAATGAGATGTATATTTTTTTCATAATTATGTCTTTCAGATTAAACAAATAAATATGGATTTAACCATCCTGAACGAAACTCGTTGTCGAGCACCGCAAAACTTTCTTCAAATTCATCAACCGGTTGAATTGTTTTTAATACACAATTTTCGGGAATTGAGGAATTAGTACTTTTTGTTTTATTTATAAGCAGTTGGTTTCTAACCAAGCCCGATTTCGAATTAATAGAGATATCTCCTCTTGGTGATTTTATTGAGATATTTTTAAAAGACTCGGCAATTTCAAATCCACCATAATTTCCATCTGTTTTTAAGAGTGAATCGTAAATTATTTGTCCGGTTTCGAATCCTAAAACAGCAAAAAGATCAGGTTCTTTGTTGAAATTTGTTTGGTAGTTTTCAATAAAATCTCTGTTCTCCTTTAACTCTATATTTTTGTTCCAAGAACTTAAACTAATAATGTTATTTCCAGCTTCTCCTAAATTAATAAGCCGATGTTTTTCGGTAGAAAAAGCTGTTGTTATTAATGGAACATTAGAATTGCTGAAATGGAGATTCCTAATTATTTCATCAGATTGGTTGCCGTGCATAAATACATAAATACAATCGGGCTTATTTTGCTTTATCTTTTCTAAAGTATTCGACGAGAAATTTTCATCATTCTGGTTTGCTAAATAAGTTTCCGAGATATAACCATCTGCAGCTTTAACTCCTTGTCTGAAAGTAAACAACGAATCATAACCACTATCGTATAACGATGTGATAATTGCCACATTTTTTCCATAATTATTCACAGCGTATTTTCCAGATTCAAAAGCTGCCTGAAACAAATTTAAACTATTGAAAAATAGATAAGGGTTTTGTTTTAAATTATTAACTAGATAACTTTCTCCGGCATTGGCAAAAATTGCCGGCATTTGGGCATTCTTAAATAGTTCGTTAACATGCGAAACCACTTCCGAATTTACAACTCCCGTAATTAAATCTACATTATTTTCGGTTATCAGTTTTTGCGATTTTTCTTTTACAAGAAATGGAGTTGCGAAGTTAACTTGCTCGGTTATAAGTTCTATTTTTCCTTTTTTTAATGCTTTATGTTGGTCTATTCCCAACTTTATTCCATTAAAAAAAGATTGTGGATAAACTGGATTTTCAATAGACTGGGGAAGCAAAACTCCAATTTTTAGCTTTTTACCTTTTGTATTAAGTTTTGCCGACTGAGAACGTAACGGACTCAACAGAGATCCTGTTAAACCAGTGCCAGCTATTTTTAAGAAATTTCTTCTGCTGCTCATAATAATTTAATTTCTTGATGGGAAAAGTCCTGTTAATGCTATACAATAATTAACTGCTAAATAAGGCTGCATGTTACTGTGAGATTGTCCTCCTCCAGTATTAGTAATACTATTTGCGTGCATATTCTCAGTTGCAGGCTCGGTAGTAAACCGTGTATCGAATTTCGATTTTGATAAGCTTGCTGTATTTGTAGGAGTGTTTGTGCCTTCTGCATCTGCCAGTTGAATATTATGAGAATGTAATGGAATTTGTGCTGTAGTTAACGTTTCAGTTTCTGTTCCCCTTTTTTGTCCTAAACTTACAGAATTCCCGACTCCTATAGGCGTCCGACCTCTCAGTTCAGGCAAAGCAAATGTTACTCTTCCATCTCCTCCATAAGTTGTGCCGAGTAAGGAATAAAGTGCTTGATTTTGACTTATAGGTAGGATTTGACCACTGCAAAAGGCCCATCCTCTTGGGGCAAAATTAAAGCCCACGATTCTAATTTCTGCTAAAAATGGTTCCGACATAATTCTATGTTTTAATTTCTTGATGGATAAATTCCAAACAATGCTATTATAAAATTCACACAAAGAGATGGCATTAAATTGGAATGATATTGAGTTCCACCTGAATTTGGAATTGTTCCCGAATTTAAAGGAGTAGTACCTGGATTATTGTTAAATGCTCTGGTAATATTGCCTGCTGCAATTTGATCACCCGATTTTGAATTACCAACAGTATTATTGCTTTTAACTAAATGAGTATGAGATGGCAACTGATTTGTTGTTAATGTTATGTTCTCTTGCCCTGATTTTTCTCCCAAAGATTTTGGTGAAAGCCCCGGACCACTCCCCACATGTATGGGAATGCGTCCACGAAGATCTGGTAACCCGAAAGTTGTTCTTCCGTCTCCTCCATAAACTGTTCCTAACAAACTAAAAAGTGCATCATTTTGTGAAATAGAAAGTAACTGTCCTTCACATAATGCCCAGCTTCTTGGTGCAAAATTACCTGCAAACATTCTTATTTCTCCTATAAATGGTTCTGACATTTTTTTCTGATTTAACTAACGTGATGGATAAATACCTACTAAGGCAATAATGTAAAACAAACCTAAAGAAGGTTGTACGTTATTGTGAGGTTGACTTTCTCCGATATTCGAAAGTTCACCTCCTTTAATAGTTGGTACAATTGTGGAATATTCGCTCGCGGTTGGAACTGCCGATTTTGCAAAAACATTTCCACTGGGTAAGTTAGAATCTCCGTAAACACCGTCATTAATATTTAATGTGTGATTATGAGAAGGACTTTGAGCTTCTGTTAGAGTTATGGTTTCGTTTCCAGTTATTTCACCCAATCTTCGCGAGGTAAGTCCTGGCCCATTTCCAGGATGCATAGGTGCCCTGTTTTGCAAGTTTGGCAACCCACAAGTTGTTCTGCCATCTCCTCCATAAGCTGTTCCTAGAAGAGAAAATAAGGCTGTGTTTTGTGAAATTGGAAGTAATTGCCCTTGACAAAATGCCCAGCCCCGGGGAGCAAAGTTTCCTGCAAAAATTCTTATTTCTGCTATAAATGGATCCGACATATTAGTATAATTTAGATTATTTCTGTCTTCTTAACTTCTGCGAAATTTTGTAAATCAGCTCTAAGCTACAACATAATAATTAATATTAGGATATATTTGTCTTTCAAATAATTATTTATTTTTCAACTATAATGAATTTATTTTTTAAACAAATATCAAATTCCGATTTCCCTTTTTTGAGAAAAGTTTACAGAAGTACCAGAGAGGAGGAAATGAAACTTACTCCTTGGAATGAGGAAGAGAAGACTAAATTTATTGATTTTCAATTTGATGCACAACATTCTCATTATTCCAATTCGTATAAAGATGCAGAATTTATGATAATAGTTAAAGATAAACGAGATGTTGGTCGCCTATATTTGTGGAAAACTGAGCACCAAATTAGAATTATGGATATTGCACTTCTACCTGAATTTAGAGGGAACGGAATAGGTACTAAAATATTAACAGAGTTAATAAAAGAGTCGGATGAAAGCGGTAAAAAACTTAATATTCATGTAGAATATAATAATCCGGCTTTAAAACTTTATGAGCGATTAGGGTTTAAAAAGATTGACGACACAGGAGTCTATTTTTTTATGGAGAGATTACCGGAGGTTAAATTATAAGAGTATTAGTTATTTTATATTTTTAGAAAAAAACAAATGAGAAAATTCTTCATATTTTTTCTAGTCTTTATTTTTTCATTTTATTCGAATGCACAGGAAACCGCAATCGATAAATTATTTCGAAGTAGCTATCGTGTTTGGGAGTTGCAGCGAAATGATATTGGAATGTATCGTGATTCTAAACTTTTTAATGGTGCTGACTATCATCCGTGTTCGGTTGCAAATGTTGGAATTGGACTAATTTCGTTGTGTATTGCAGATTCTATGAAATGGGATGAGAGTGCACTGGGAAAGGCTTTGCTTACTTTAAAATCTATTACAGGACATACCGCAGGGTTTAATCCCGATAGAAATGCAAGTGGTTTTTTTCGTCATTTTATAAATATGAAGACTGGTTTGCGTGAGTGGAATTCGGAGTATAGTACAATAGATACCGAAATATTGGTTTCCGGAGCTTTGTTTGCTAAAAACTATTTCCAAAACGATAGTATTTCTAAATATGTAATGGAGTTATGGGATTCTGTGGAGCACGAAAAAGCAATAGCTGATGCAGATAATGGAAAGATATTTTTAACTATGGAATCTAATGGACAAGGTACATCAACAAAATTAACTTCGGTGTACAACGAATATATGATTGTTGCCTGGATGGCTAAAAATGCAACAATCGATATAAATTCACCGGCTCATATTTTGTGGAATAAATATTATTCAGATCCCGATGATCTTCCAACAACCGAATTTTATGGGAGTCGTGTTTTAACAGATAGAGCAGGGTATTTTTTGTCGTCATTTACTCATCAGTTTAACTATTATTTATGTCATTATTTTACTACTTCAGAAAAATACCTTAACTATTTTGAGCAATCGCGTAAGGCAGATTCCGATTGGTGGAAATACCGAACTACTTCTCAAGATTGGGAGTGGGGGTGTGGTGCAGGAACCGATCCTACTGGATATAGTGCTAATAAAATTAACGATAATCTAAATCAGGTAATTTCGCCACAAATAATAGCTGGGTATTTACCTGTGTTTCCTGAAAGTGAAAATCAACTTCGAGATATGTGGTTAAGTCAAAAGGGCAGGTACGTTTTTCCAAATTACCCGAGCGACGTTTTATTATGGCGATATAGTTTAACGAACTCACAATGGCAAGCAACCGAAATTCAAGGTATCGACTATTCAACCATGCTATTTGGCCTAGCTACATTGCCTCAGTTTTTAGGAAAATCTTTTTTTGCGCAGAATAATGATTTTTTTTCTGATCAGGTAACAAAAACTTACATGCTCAATATTCCTAAAAAAGATATATTACGTTTATTGTCGAATCCGGTTAATGACATATTAAAATTTGAAGTTAATGATTACGAGGGAGAGGTTTTATATGTTGAGATAATAAATATTCAGCAACAAATTTTGTTTAGTAATAAGATAAAAATTCAATCGGATTTGCTAAAGGAGAAAATACAAGTTGCTGATTTGGTAACGGGAGTTTACTTCTTAAGTTTATCGTTAAACGGGAAAGTACTGGCAACAAAGAAGTTTATAAAAAAATGATTTCGTTCGGGCTATAAAATTACCTTTGCAAATAATTAGAAACTGCTGCAATTAAGCTTATTTGTAAAGTTGAAGCTTTTTTTATGACTTTAGTTCTAATCTTTTTTTTGTTGGAGTATTTAGATGCAACGGTTTAGGAAGGTTCGTAAAGGGGTGTTATTGTATATTCAGTGCTCGTGGCGTGGTAATAACAATAGAGAAATAAAGGCTCAAATTTGTTTGGTGGATAATTATTTACATAATTGGTAATTTGTTGGTAATTTTGAAATAGTATAATGGCAAAAGATTGGAAAGACAGACTGGGGACAGTATATTCTACAAATCCCGATTTTAATTACGAAAATGATAACGAAGAAGAGCAGGAAACAATTCCTCCGCAACAGCAAAATCTTAAAGTTAGTATCGACCGCAAAAAGCGAAAAGGTAAAAGTGTAACACTTGTAACCGGATTTGTTGGTGCAAACGACGATCTGAAAGATTTAGGGAAATTGTTAAAATCGAAATGTGGAGTTGGAGGAACTGTGAAAGATGGAGAAATTTTGATTCAGGGAGATTTTTGTAATAAAATTATTGAAATACTAAAAAAAGAAAATTATAAAGCAAAGCGCTCAGGAGGTTGAGGGAAGTAGGTAGTCTCAGTTCCCAGTAAAAAAGAGTTGTTGGAGAAAATAAAAAATATTAATTG
>DAOVTY010000115.1 GCA_030632865.1 Bacteroidota bacterium | reverse complement strand
CCTGGAATAAGATTAAGTTTTTTAAACGCTTTATTGAAATTTAGTTGACTTTCGGCATACAAATTTGAAGTATCGTAGTAATTAATTCCTAACTCAAAAGCTTTCAAAATTATCGGAACCGGGTCAACATCATCCGGAGTCCATTGCAACGAAGACTGTCCGCCCAACGCAAGAGTTGTAACATTAAAATCATGCTTGCCAAATTTACGTTTCATGGCAGTTGGTACATTTTCGATATTACAGCCACCTAACGACATTGCTGACACAGCTGCAGTTGAAGCCGCAGAAACCTTAATAAAATTTCTTCGTGAGATTGGATATTTTTCTTCGTTTTTCATTTAGTAGGATTTAATTTGTTTTAAAATTACCGAATTTTTAAATAGTAACCAATTCAAATTTATCGAGTTAATGTTTATTCAAATTCAACATTGGTTATTTAGTGATTTATATTGCATACTGAACAAATAGATAGATTATATGTTTGTTTATTAAGTATTTAAAATAAAATAATTATGAAAAACAGAAGAGAATTTTTAAAACGCAGTGCTTTAATTACTTCAGGGTTGGTAGCTTCTGCTCCTTTATTAGCAAATTCTAACTCAGCCAAAGGTGGTGATATAAATTTACCTGGTGTTATTTTTACAGATGATGTACAAGGAAAATGGGATGGCAAAGCAGGTAGTCATGTTCCGAAGGTAACAGTTGACGGGAACAAAGTTACTTTGGTAACAGAACATGGGATGAGTGAAAGTCATTATATTGTTAGACATACATTGGTTAACGAAGCCGGAAAAATGATTGGAGCCCAAACCTTTTCTGGTTCCGATGAAAAAGCAGTATCAACATTTGAACTTCCAGCAGGTTGCTCCGGAAAACTTTATGCTACCAGTTTCTGCAATAAACACGATTTTTGGCTTAAAGAGTTTAGCGTGTAACTACACTTGCAACTTTTTTAGCAAAAACATATTTTAAACAGCGTTCCTTTATTTTATAAAAGTGGGACGCTGTTTGTATTTTCCACTCTCCCTAGTTTGCAACAAAGGAGTAGGTAAATTATGATTTGTTTGAAAGTCTTGAAATGAATTTAAATTATTTGAACAACATAAGTTTTATTTAAAATACTCAACTATAACAGCTTACAAGCCTCATCTCACTTAAAAACCTTTTATCGTTAGGTAGTAGGTTTTTTACCTAATTTAGGTTAGTATAAAATGATCTAATCTAGCATCTAAACATAAATATTTATATCTTTATGAAAAATTACAACTCAAATTAAACAAATTAATTTTTTACCCAAAACCCTCAAATCATTATTTTACCATGAAAATTAAAAACCTCTTTATTGCAATTGCTATTTCTCTTTTTATAAGCAATACTGTTTTTGCACAAAATGCAGGAGTACCATTATCTGAATACAATTCTTTAAAAGAATTATATGAAAATACTAATGGCCCAGGATGGGCAAATAATACCAATTGGTTAGATACAACAAATCATTCAGTTGCCGACTGGTTTGGAATTACTGTAGAAAATAACCATGTTACAAAAATCGAATTATCGAACAACAACCTTCAGGAAGGAATTTTTGAAACCCGGTTTCTATTGCCGGAACTTAAAGTTCTGGATTTAAACGAAAATTTTATTGAAGACGCCAATTTTGGGAATCTTGACAGTTTATCGAATCTTGAAGTATTAAAGATTGAGAACAATAAGTTTATTTTTAAACATATTAGAGATATTTCATTTTTATCTATCTATAATAATTTTTCAAGTAATTTCACTTACTCCCCGCAAGCTCAAATTGATGTTGCCGAAGAAATTTATGTTAACAAAGGAGATTTAATAGAGATGAATGTTTCTACTTGGTATTTATCCACAAAAGATCAGTTTCAATGGTACAAAGACGGTGTTGCTATAGTTGGTAAAACGAGTGCTAGTTTCGAAATAACTAATGCTACAACGGATGATGAAGGCACATATTATTTAAAGATTACCAATCCGGATGTTTCGGGACTAACTTTACAAAGTTTTGATAAAATAGTAACTATTACAGACTTTGTTGCGGGTGTTCCAAAAAAAGAATACGAAGCATTAGTAGAATTTTATAATTCTTTAGATGGTGATAACTGGAAAAACAAAGAGAATTGGTTGGATACAATAATCCATGATATTAATGACTGGTATGGAATTACAGTGGAAGGTGGGCATGTAACACAGGTTTACTTCGATCATAATTATTTAAAAGGACGATTACCCAACAAGTTAGGAGATCTTACATATCTTAAAACAGTACATCTGACCTATTGCGGATTAATAGGCTCAATTCCCGTTGAACTAAAAAACCTGTCTAAGTTGGTATATATTAATTTATCCAGCAATCAATTAGGAGCAGAATTTGTTGATGGCGTAGCAAACCCTGAGAGACAAATTCCTGATGAATTATCAGAATTAAACTCGTTAACCTATTTAAATATCGAATTTAACAATTTTATGTTTAATGACCTTGAAGCTGTGTACTCATGGTCAAATTTTGATAATCTTCAATATCTCTACCGAGGTCAGTATCCAATATTTGGCGGTAACAATAACATATTGGCAGAACCAGATTCAACCGTAACATTTACTCTTAAAAATTACCTGCCGGGAGAATCAGACAAATATCAATGGTACGGAAATAATGGAGTAATTGAAGAAGCAACTGATTCTTCGTTAAAGTTACTAAATGTCCAACTCTCTTATGAAGGTACATACTATTGTATAATTACAAATCCAGTTGCAAATAAAACCACAATAATGGGTAATCGTAATTATCTAAAAGTAAATGATATTCATGGAGCGGGGGTTCCACTTGCTGAATACAACGCACTTGCAGAGTTTTATAATTCAACAAATGGTGATAATTGGAAAAACAACACTAATTGGTTAGATACAATTAACTATTCAGTTTCCAATTGGGCGGGAATTCAAGTTATAGATAGTCATGTGTATATGATACATATGGATACTAATAACGTTGTAGGAATTCTACCAAATGCGCTTGCAGACCTAAAATATTTGGAAATATTGTCCTTAGTTAATAATAATATTACAGGAAATTTACCTGACAATATTGGAGAACTTTCTTCTTTAAGTACTTTATCGCTTAATCAGAACTATTTAACCGGTGAAATACCAGCTTCCATTACCCAAATGGAAAGCCTTTACTATCTGGGGTTTTCAAATAATAACATGGACGGGATTATTCCCTCAGAAATCGGAAACAATACTAATTTGGAAGGAATCTCCCTAAGTAATAATAATTTCAGTGGGAATATTCCTGAGAGTATTGGAAATCTGTCAAAATTAAGATCCTTATGGCTAGATCACAACGAACTTTCCGGTACAATTCCTGCAAGTATTGGAAATTTAACTGACCTGAGAACTCTATTCTTAAATAACAATCAGCTTATTGGACCTTTACCAGTTGAATTAGAAAACCTTACTAAATTGAACCGAATTGACATTGATAACAATCTAATTGGTGATATTAATTATGATGGAAAATCGGCAACACTTAAAAGTTTGACCGTTGATAACAACCGACAAATTCCAGATGAGCTTGCCTATTTAAATAACATGGATACACTTTACTTAGGAAATAATAACCTCCAATTTAACGATATTGAGGCTATTTTTTCATGGAATAATTTCAACGATTTTAAAGATTTTATTTATTATCCGCAGGGATTGATTGGCACAGAGATAATTATTGAAAAAACTGAAACAGAAAGTGTAACCCTATCCATAGAAAACCACTATCCGGGCAATTCTGATAGCTACGAATGGTACAAAAATGGGGCTCTGTTAGCAAACAGCAATAGTAAAACTTTAACTATTTCAAACCTAAAGCCCAGCCACTCAGGAAAATACCATTGTGTGGTTACAAACAGTGTAGCAACAGAGCTTTCGTTAACAAGTAAAGAAATAACATTAACTGTAAATGAAACTGATAATAATTATAATGTTCCGGTT
Source organism: Bacteroidota bacterium (assembly GCA_030632865.1). GTDB lineage: Bacteria > Bacteroidota > Bacteroidia > Bacteroidales > Prolixibacteraceae > Draconibacterium. Next base: position 5,070 of record DAOVTY010000115.1, on the reverse strand, counting down.
TCGGAATATAATGCATTAAAAGCCTTTTACGATGGACTTGGCGGAAATTACTGGATGAACAAAACCAACTGGCTCGATACAGTAAATGCAACAGTTAACGATTGGCATGGAGTTACAGTTAATGATGGACACATTACGAGAATAGAATTGTATAGCAACCGGCTTTCAGGTGAATTACCTTATGCACTTACCGAATTAGATAGTTTAACAGTATTAAATCTAAACAATAATTATATTCAAGGGATGCTCAACAACTGGATTGGAGAGCTAAGTTCGCTAAAAGAACTGAACCTTTCGGAAAACGAATTGTATGGTTTAATTAACTTTCAACTAAGTAATATTGAAGGATTAGAATCTTTAAAACTTAGTAAAAATAAATTTAACGGAGAGATTCCAGACTGGCTTGAAAACCTGAATAATTTATCACAATTTCATATTGAAAACAACAATTATACAAACCGGTTTTTAGAACCTGTTTTTAGCTGGGATAATTACAACAATTTCAAATACGGGTTTAAGTATTCTCCGCAGGAAAATGTAGGCGAAGAAAAAACTTTATCAGTAATTTTAGGTGATACACTTACAATTGAAATAAAAGATTATGTTCCGGGAGAAGCTGATGTTTTCCAATGGTACAAAGATAATGTTTCTTTAGCTTCGGAAACACAATCGAAAATTGAAAGAATGCAGGTTGCAAATGCCGATTCGGGTATCTATTATTGCAAAATAACAAATACTATTGCTACAGATTTAATATTAAATTCGGAATCGATTACAGTAAAAATATCAGGAACAGCGGCCGGAGCGGGAATACCACTTTCAGAATATTTAGCATTGGTTGAAATTTACAACTCTACAAACGGAAATGCCTGGACTAATAACCTAAATTGGCTTGACACAATTACTGTTACTGTAAACGATTGGTATGGCGTAACAGTTGAAAATGGGTATGTCTCTAAATTTGAAATGCCAAATAATAATTTAAGTAAAATTCCAATCACGCTAAAAGATCTTACTGAACTTAAAAAAGCAAATTTTTCGTCGGGAAATTTTAGTGGGGAAATTCCTAATCTGGAGAATCTTGCAAGTTTGGATGAATTTTCGATTGCCAACAATAATTTTATTTTTAACAACTTAAACCCAATTACAGACTGGATCAACTATAACAATTTCAAAAACAGTTTTAATTATTCTCCCCAAACTGGAGTTGGCGAAACAGAATCGTTAATATTTTATCTGGGCGATTCTATTAACTTAGAGGTTGAAAATTACATTTCAGCCAACACGGATAATTTTGAATGGTTCAGAAATGAAATTTCAATACAAAATGGCGGAAAATATAATTTGGAAAAAGAAGCCTGTTTCGATGATAACAATGCTGTTTTCTTCTGCGAAATAACAAACAATTTGCTACCTAATTTAACTTTAATTTCCGGAAACATAAACGTAAAAGTGAATTACAGTTCAAACGATTCGTTAGCTCTGATAAATTTAAGGAATGAATATGAAATTCTACAGGAAATTTGGACAAACGATTCCGTTTGCACATGGTCAAATATTACCTTCGAAAATGGTTTTGTTACTACCATAGACTTATCCGGTTTGAATATGGAAGGAGTTATTTCACCAATTTTTTCTCAGTTCGATTCGTTAGTCTGGCTAAATTTATCAAACAATAATTTTTCAGGAGAAATCCCTCTATTTTCTAACACAAAAAATGGGAATATAAACTCAATTAGTAACAGTAAAATTTTGACTTATTTAAACATTGCAAATAATAATTTTAGATTTATAGACCTTGAAACAAATGCTTCTGATTTTTTAAATATCGATATATTTATTTATGCACCACAACAAACAATAGGACAACCACTCGATACTTTCATATATAAATACGATATAATTACATTTGAAATTGAAAATTATATTCCTGGAAGTTCTGATGTTTATGCATGGTTTAAAGATGGACAAGAAGTAAACGGTAAAAATGATTTAACTTTTTCAATTGAAAATGCAGCTCTGCAAGATAGTGGTTATTATACATGCTCGATAACCAATTCATTATTTGCTGATTTAACTTTACATTCCGATACCAGTTGGTTAAAAGTTTTGGTTCCGGTTGGAATTAACAACCAAAAATTAAGTGAATTTAAAGTATATCCAAACCCTGCACAAAACCGGGTTTTTATTGACACTAAAAACGAAACCATCGATTTAAAAATATTCAATCTAACTGGAAACCTTATTTTGGAAAAAAATAATACTCAATCAGAGTGGATTGATATAAAACAATTTACTAGCGGAGTTTATGTTTTCAGAGCAATCAGAAAGAATTCTGAGACAGTAAATATAAAGGTGATATTCAGGTAGATATAAAAGATTAACTGTGGCTGACGCGGATTTACAATCCGTGCCTTTTTAACTCTTTAAAATTATCATTCATAAACAACCCTGTTTTATTCTCTGCCAGATTTCATGGGTGTATTTTACTTTTTCTGTTTCTCGTTTGCAAACGAGGAACAGAAAAACTGCACTGCAAACTATCTTCATCCACCCCAATTTTCCCGATCCAAACTACGGTAATGAATTGCTTCTGAAAGATGGTGCGATTGTACATTTTCTTCACCCTCCAAATCGGCAACTGTTCTGGCAACTTTCAGTATTCTGTCGTAGGCGCGTGCAGAAAGTCCCAATCTGTCCATGGCATTTTTGATTAACTCGTTACTCTCCTCATCCAAAACAGCATGTTCCCGAATCAATTTTGAAGTCATTTGTGCATTGGCATAAATCCCATCACTTTCTGCAAAACGGTTTTCCTGAATTTTTCGGGCAATTAATACCCGTTTGCGAACTGCCTCGCTATTTTCAGACGGATTCATCTCGGCAAGTTTTTTAAAAGGCACCGGAACTACTTCTAAATGGATATCTATGCGATCTAGTAGTGGACCTGAAATTTTATTCAGATATTTCTGCACAACTCCCGGACCACAAACACAATCCTTAGTAGGATGATTATAATATCCGCACGGGCAAGGATTCATTGATGCTGCCAACATAAAACTTGCAGGGTATTCAACCGAGAATTTTGCACGCGAAATGGTAATTGTTCTATCTTCTAACGGCTGCCGCATTACTTCTAAAACGGTTCGCTTAAATTCGGGCAATTCATCTAAAAACAACACTCCATTATGCGCCATCGAAATTTCGCCCGGTTGCGGATAATTTCCACCACCAACTAAAGCAACATCTGAAATTGTATGGTGAGGAGAACGAAACGGACGCTGTGTCATCAGCGAAGTTTCCTTTTTAATATTCCCTGAAACAGAATGAATTTTTGTGGTTTCAAGGGCTTCTGTTAAAGTGAAAGGTGGTAAAATTCCGGGTATTCGTTTTGCCAACATTGTTTTGCCTGAACCTGGTGGCCCAACCAATATTATGTTATGACTTCCGGCCGCAGCAATTTCAAGCGCACGTTTAACGTTTTCTTGTCCTTTTACATCGGCAAAATCAAGCGGATTATTAATTACACGCGCAGCAAATTCAGCGCGGGTATCAATTATAGTTTGTTCTAGATTATTCTCTCCATTTAAAAATTTAATTACATCAATAATATTTTCGGCTCCATAAACTTTTAGTTTATCTACTACAGCAGCTTCGCGTACATTTTGTTTTGGCAGAATAAAACCTTCAAATCCCTCTTGTCGTGCATTAATTGCAATGGGCAAAACTCCTTTTATTGGCTGCAAAGTTCCGTCTAACGAAAGTTCGCCCATTAAAATGTATTTCGATAATTTATCGGAATTAATTTGATTTGATGCTGCCAAAACTGCTGCCGCAAGTGGCAAATCGTATGCTGAGCCTTCTTTCCGAATATCAGCCGGAGCCATGTTAATTATAATTTTGTACTTGGGCCATTTGTAACCATTTAACCGAAGGGCAGATTCAATGCGCTGCTGGCTCTCTTTTACAGCACTGTCTGGCAACCCAACCAACATAAATTTTATACCCTTTGTAACATCAACTTCAATAGTAATAGTTGTGGCATCGATACCAAAGACTGCGCTTCCGAAGGTTTTAACTAGCATAAATGGAGATTTAATTGACTAAAATTTAAAAATAAGGAATTTGAATGGAAATGTTATAAAAAGAGTCTAAAAAAAATTATCAAACAGATAGTTTAAATATAGTTTTTAAATTGAAATAAATCTGCTCAATTCTATAACTTCTCGTTAATTCATTGAAAAGATTGGAAGTATTAATGCTAATTGGTGGATTGAGATGCAAAAAAAACTGATATGAATACTAATACAACTTCTTCCTTTTCACTAAATACGAGTGTAGTACTTGTTGGAAATCTTCGTTTATATTGGCTTCGGCAAGATCAATTTTATACTGACCACATTTGACTTTCAAATCATCGAAATAAGAATTTACCGTTGAAACGTAATGTTTCTTTATCTCCCACGGATTAAATTTAACAGTTTGTCCGCTTTCTAAATCAACAAATTTGTGCGGACGGTTGCTAAATTCGAATTCACGCTCTAGTTTGTGGTCGGTAACATGAAAAAGAATTACTTCGTGTTTGTTGTATCGTAAATGTTGAAGTGCAGAAAAAAGTTCGTCGGTATTAGAACCGTCCAACATATCGCTAAAAATAATTACCAACGAACGTTTATGAATGTTTTCGGCAATTTGATGAAGTACCTGAGTTGTATTTGTTGTTTTGCTAAGATGAGCATTTTCTGGCTGAATTACATTTGATAATTTTCCGTACATAACTTCTGCATTTACAGAAGAAATTCGCGGATTTGAATGAAATTCAATCTCATCGGAGAATAGTGTTAACCCAACGGCATCGCGCTGTTTTCTAATTAAATAGATTAATGCTGCAGCCGTATAAACTGAAAAGGAAAGTTTGTTTTGAAGGTGTTTTTTTCTTTTCGAATAAGGAAATAACATCGACGAAGATGTGTCTAGAACTAATTGGCACCGGAGGTTGGTCTCTTCTTCGTACTGTTTTACAAAAAGCTTGTCGGTGCGGGCAAACAGCTTCCAATCAACTCGTTTTGT
>DAOVTY010000231.1 GCA_030632865.1 Bacteroidota bacterium | reverse complement strand
CGCCTAGTGCAACAGGCTCATTAGTTTTGCTCCAGCAGCATTACGAAAATTTAAATGGCGCAGATAATTATATGCTTGCTGCAACATTAAAAGCTCTCGTTACTGGAACTGCTGATGAAGCAGGTCCATATCCAGGTCCCGATTATATGTTTGGATGGGGTTTAATGAATACAGAAAAAGCAGCTCTTAAAATTTCGGAAAATCAAAATGTAAATGTTATTGACGAATTAGTTTTGAACAATGGGGAATCTTACAACAGAACTGTTCATTCCAATGGTGTTGATCCAATAAAAGTAACAATCTGCTGGACTGAAATACCCGGAACACCGGCGGCTACTTCGCTCGATCCAATTACTCCAATGTTAGTAAACGATCTTGATTTAAGAATAACTTTGGGAAGCAGTACATTTTATTCATGGAAATTAGATAGAGATAATCCTGCAGATGCTGCCACAAATAATTCTAAAAATAATGTTGATAATGTTGAAGTTGTTTACATAGCCGCACCAACTGCCGGCGATTACACAGTAACTGTAGATCACGATGGAAGCTTAAGCGGCGGATCGCAAGACTTTTCTATTATTTACGACGGCATATATGAAGAAATAATTCCTACTCCTCCGATTGCTAATTTTAGTAGTTCAGACCCCAATATTATGGAAGGTCAAACTATTAGTTACACAGATAAATCAGCTAATAATCCAACATCATGGAGTTGGACTTTTGAAGGAGGTGATCCATCAACCAGCACCGATAGAAACCCCGTTATTACATATAATTCTATTGGCACTTTCGATGTGAGTTTAACTGTTGACAATACCACCATTACTCCAAGTACCAAAACCGTTGAGAATTATGCAAATGTTGGAGAGTTTATATTATCCTACTGCACATCGCACGGAAATGCTATTAACGAATGGATAGCAGACGTTACTATTGGATATGAAAGCATGACATACGGCTCTTCAGGTGTATCTGGCTACCAAGACCTTACCGGTGTTTCCTCATTTAATTTAGAATCAGGAAGCACCAACATTATATCACTTTCTCCTGATTTCGATCCTAGAAGCAAGTTCGAATATTGGTCGGTTTGGATTGATTTTAATGTAGATGGCGATTTTGAAGATTTAGGAGAACAGGTCTTTTCAGCATCAAAAAGCAAAACAAGTGTTAGCGGTAATATTACAATCCCAACAGGACCTACAATAGAAACCAGAATGCGGGTTTCTATGAGTAGAAGTGGAGTGCCAGAATCGTGTGAAATTTTTGACCTAGGTGAGGTTAAAGATTACACAGTACAAATTGGTGAGCCTATTTCACAGTTACCAGTTGCAAATTTCAGTGCTAACAAAACAACAATTGAACTTGGAGAAAGTGTACAATTTACCGACCTTTCTGATAATCCAACAAGTTGGTTGTGGAGTTTTCCAGAAGGAACTCCTTCAACAAGTACAAGTCAGAATCCATTAATTACTTATGACATTGCGGGAACTCACGATGTCTCTTTAACTGTTACAAACGCAGGGGTTTCTGACCAAGAAATTAAATTAGGGTACATTACTGTAAACGCAGCTGTTCCACAACCACCTGTAGCCGATTTTTCTGCTGATATAACAAATATTATTGTAGGTGAGAGTGTACAATTCACTGATCTTTCAACAAATAATCCAACAAGTTGGTCGTGGAATTTTGGCAATGGACAAACTTCATTGTTGCAAAATCCTTCTGTAACTTATAATTCTGCGGAAACTTTTGATGTCTCTTTAACTGCAGTAAATGATGATGGTTATGATACTCAAACAAAAACAGGCTATATAATTGTTTCTGAACCTTCGGGCGAGTATTGTCCTTCTTCAGGACTCAGTACTTCCTTAGAGTGGATTCAATCTGTTACAATTGATGGATTGTCTAATAATTCGGGAGATAATTTGGGATATGGTGATTATTCAAACACTGAATTTAATTTACCTCCGGGTTCAAATCTTCCGATAACACTAACCCCTGGGTTTAGTGATAAATCTCAACGAGAATTTTGGAGAGTTTGGATAGATTTTAATGGAAATTATATTTTTGAAGATCCAGAAGAATTAGTACTTGCAGTTAATAACACCAAATCAACAGTTAGTGGCAATATTAGTATTCCCACCACTGGATTAATCGGTCCTACCAGAATGCGAATTTCTATGAAACAAGGAAGTGCTCCTCTTGCATGCGAAATTTTCAATCGAGGAGAGGTAGAAGATTACACCGTTACTTTTAACATAACTAGTAACAAAAGTGCAACTATTCAACCAAATATTTCTGTTGATATAAATTCAGAGGTTTCTTTCAATGCTTATCCAAACCCAGCAACCGATAAATTAAATGTTTATTTTAATGGATGGGATGGAAGAAAAGAGATTCGTTTATTTGATATGACAGGGAAAGCTATATACTTAAAAACTACTTCAGCAAAAATATTCGAAATAGATGTTTCTGCTTATCCGAAAGGAATATATCTGCTTGATGTTAATAATGGAATTTACAGAGAGAACAAAAAAATTAGTATTCAATAATTATTGGTAGAAAGTCCTGAAATAACAATTCAGGGCTTTCTATATTATTTTATTTAGCTTCAAAATCGAACCAGCCTCGCCGGCAATTAATTTATATTGTATTCTTCGTTTGCCAGATAAACAGAAAATGTATTTACCAACTTTCCTTTTTCAATAATAAATTTATTGTGCCCATAAATTCTTCAAACAACACATCTTTTATTTTTCATTTCTCTATACAATTTCAAATAAAATATTCTATTTAATATTTTACTATTTTCGCACTTCATAAATCTCAACAAAATGAAAATTAATCTTCTTCTTTTGTTTGTACTGGCTTTTGTATTAAATGCTTGCCAACAAACATCATCAAAATACATTTACAATAATGGTTTGGTGTATGGAACAATGTACAGTATTATTTACCAAAGCCCCAACGAAGAAGACTTCCAAACTGAAATTACAGAGTTATTTAGAAAATACACAATGATATTTTCTAATTACGAACCTGAATCAACAATTTCGAAAATAAACAAAAATGAAAATACAGATATAGAACCTGAATTTATAACCTGTTTTAAACGTGCAATGGAAGTTTCTGAAATTACCAACGGGGCTTTCGATATTACAGCTGGTTCGCTAATAAATGCCTGGGGATTTGGTCCCGACGAAAAAGAGAAAATGACTCAGGAAATTGTTGATAGTCTTTTACAAAATACCGGATACAAAAAAATCAGATTACAAAATAGTAAAATTCAAAAAGATATTGCGGCAATAAAAATTGACATGAATGCTATTTCGAAGGGTTATACAAGCGATTTAATTGCCAATTTTTTAAAAGAAAAAGGGTGCGAAAACTACATGGTAGAAATTGGAGGCGAAGTTGTTGCAAAAGGGAAAAGTGCAAAACGTAAAATATGGGGAAAACGTAAAATATGGACAATTGGTATTAGCAAACCTGAGGATGGCACCTTTGGTTTTAACTCCGAACTTCAGGCAAAAGTACAACTACACAGCCGAGCAATGGCAACATCGGGCAACTATAGGAATTTTTATGTTGTAGATGGAAAAAAATATGCACACACAATTGATCCAAAAACAGGTTATCCGGTACAACACAGTCTGTTAAGTGCAACTGTTATAGCCAATAATTGTATGACCGCCGATGCTTTTGCAACTGCTTTTATGGTTTTAGGAATGGATTTGGGAATTGAAATCGCCCATAAATTACAGGAGATAGAAGTATATTTTATTTACTCTGATGAAACTGGGAATAACCAAGTTTATTTATCTGAGGGTTTTGATCAATATTTAGTGGAATAAAAAAACCGGCTATAAACCGGTATTACTATTTGGAGCAAATTTCAGGTTTTTAAACTGATTTTGTTTTTTACCTTTCCGCTGTTCCAACTTATCTTGAGTTTGCGAACAATAAACTCCATTTCGTTTTAAATATCTATTTCCACTAACATGAGTATTTGGAAACTTCCCCCCTTTTTTAAGCAAAATTGTAATTGCCATTCCTGCTATTGCAAATGCCATTAATCCAACTGCCAATAATATAACTTTTAACACTTCCATTTTTTATATTTTTTCCGATGTAAAAATAGGATATTATTATTTAAAATCTCTATTTAAATAACCAGTTTAACCTTGAATTGTTTTTGTTGGTCTAAAAAATATGAAAAATTAAAATTTTCAAACTATCTTTATTTGCAAAATATTTAATTAATAAATCATGGATAGACATATTAACATTGTTGCTGCCCTTCAAATTGGGTATAGCATTTTAGGAATTATTATTGGAGCTGTATTTTTTATATTATTTCATTTTATTGGCAATATTGTAGATGAAGAAGAAGCAAAAATAGTTTTACCAATAATTGCCAATGTTTTGGTTACAATAATATCGGTTTTGAGTATCCCCGGAATTATTGCTGGTATTGGATTATTTAAAAGAAAAGAGTGGGCACGAATATTAACACTCATTCTTTCGACACTTCATCTTTTAAGCTTTCCATTAGGTACTGCTGTTGGAGTTTATTCTATTTGGGCACTTGTTCAACCAGAAAATGTAGAAGCTTTTAAAAGTGGAAATAACCTGTAATTAACATTTCATAAGTGAAGTGAAATTCATTAACTTTATAAAAAAAACTATGAAAACTTTACTAATTACTTTCATTGGAGTAATATTTTCCTTTTCTCTTTTCGCACAAATAGTTGTACCCGATGTTAGGAATAAATCGGAGTTAAAAACACATAACCGCCATGCCGTTGTTACTATGCAAGAAATGGGGGTAATTAATAGTGTAGAATTAGATGCAAAGGAAGGTGATGGAATCGCTATTTTTGAAAATATTGAATTTAAAAATGGGACAATTGAATTTGATGTAAAAGGTAAAAACGTACCAGGAAGAAGTTTTGTGGGAGTAGCTTTTCATGTTCAAGATAATGAAACTTACAACGCTATTTACTTCCGTCCGTTCAATTTTAAAAATACTGACAAAGTGCGCAGTGGGCACTCAGTACAATATATTAGTCACCCCGAGTTTACTTGGAAAAAACTACGTAGTGACT
>DAOVTY010000299.1 GCA_030632865.1 Bacteroidota bacterium | reverse complement strand
CCAGAATAAACTTTTTTTACTCGATATGTATGCGCTAATTTATAGAAGTTATTTTGCAGTCATTCGTACACCCCGATTTAATTCGAAGGGTTTAAATACCTCGGCAATGCTGGGCGCTACAAATACAATCATTCAACTTCTCGAAAAAGACAACCCTCACTTTCTTGGGGCAGTTTTCGATGTTTCGGCACCAACTTTCAGGCACGAAATGTTTTCTGAGTATAAAGCTAACCGTGATGCGATGCCTGAAGATTTAAGAAAATCTATTCCTTATATCCGTAAAATTATTGAAGGTTTTAATATTCCGATTATCGAAAAAGCCGGTTTTGAAGCAGACGATGTAATTGGAACGCTGGCAAAAAAGGCTGAAAAAGAGGGTCTTACAACTTATATGATGACACCCGATAAGGATTATGCGCAGTTGGTTTCGGATAATATATTTATGTTTAAACCGGGCAAAGGCGGTGGCGATGCTGAAGTTTGGGGTTTGCCCGAAGTGCAGGAGAAATTCGGAATAGAAACTGCAGATCAGGTAATTGATATTTTAGGATTAATGGGAGACAGTGCCGACAATATTCCGGGCTGTCCGGGAGTTGGCCCTAAATCGGCGCAAAAGCTGATTTCTGATTTTGGAGATATTGATGGAATTTATCAAAACACTAATAAATTAAAGGGAAAACAGAAAGAGAAGATCATTGAATTTGAAGAGCAAGTGCGACTTTCAAGAAAATTGGCTACTATTATTTTAGATGTTCCCATTGAATTCGACACAAAAAAATTAACTCGTGACGAGGTAAATAAAGATGCTTTGATTTCTATTTTTGAGGAGCTAGAATTTAGTACAATTATACAGCGTTTGAAACTTAAGGATATTCCGGTTGAAATGTCGATGCAAGGAACTTTATTTGATATGGGAGCGGTTGCAAACGTTCCTGAGGAAAATAAGCTGGATACAATTGATACAGTTCCTCATCAATATTATTTAGTAGAAAACGAAATGCAACGGGCGAGTTTGCGTGCCGAACTTTCGGTGCAAAAAGAGTTTTGTTTTGATACAGAAACTACTGGGTTAAATACTCATTTGGCAGATATCGTTTGCCTCTCTTTTTCTTTTAGAAAACACGAAGCATATTGTGTTACATTGCCTGTTGATAAAGGCGAAGCACAAAAAGTAATGGACGAATTTCGTGAAGTTTTTGCCGACGAAAATGTTACCAAAATTGGACAAAATATTAAATACGATATTTTAATGCTAAGTAATTATGGTATTGAAGTAAAAGGAAAATTATTCGATACAATGTTGGCACACTATTTAATTCAACCCGATTTAAAACACAACCTCGACTTATTGTGTAAAATTTATTTGAATTACGAAAAAGTTCCGACTGAAAATCTTATCGGTAAAAAAGGAAAAAATCAAAAATCAATGCGCTCGGTGCCGGTTGAAAAGCTACGCGATTATTCGTGCGAAGATGCTGACTTAACACTTCAGTTGAAACTTGCAATTGATTCGGAATTGGTTAAAACAGAAGTTAGAGATTTGTTTGAGGAGATTGAAATGCCACTTATTAATGTACTTGCAGCGATGGAAAAAGCCGGTATAAATCTTAATTCAGACGAATTAAAAAAATATGCAGTGGTTTTACGCGAGCAGATTATTCAACTCGAAAAAGATATTATTGAGTTGGCAGGCCAGGAATTTAATGTTTCATCGCCAAAACAGCTGGGAGTTATTCTTTTCGAAAAATTAGAGATAGACACGAAGGCTAAAAAAACTAAATCTAAACAATATTCAACCGCCGAAGATGTATTATCCAGATTGGTTGATAAGCATCCTATCATTCAAAAAATATTAGATTTTAGAGGACTTAAAAAATTACTATCTACTTATGTAGAGGCGCTGCCATTGTTAGTAAATCCTAAAACAGGTAAAATACATACTTCATACAATCAGGCAGTTGCGGCAACCGGACGATTGAGTTCTACAAATCCGAATTTGCAAAACATCCCTATTCGCACAATAAATGGTCGCGAAATTAGGAAAGCTTTTATTCCTTCTAACGATGAGCATATTTTTTTATCTGCCGACTATTCTCAAATTGAATTACGAATTATGGCTGCAATGAGTGGAGATGATGAGATGTTGAGTGCGTTTAACGATGGAAAAGATATTCATTCAATTACTGCATCGAAAATTTATAAAATACCTATTGAAGAGATAGACACAGATATGCGTCGCAAGGCAAAAACGGCAAACTTCGGAATTATTTACGGTATTTCGGCTTTCGGACTTTCGCAACGCCTTAATATCTCTCGCTCCGAAGCCAAAGAGTTAATAGATGGCTATTTTGAAAACTTCCCAAAAATTAAGCATTTTATGGATAAGCAGATTGATTTGGCAAGAAATCAAGGGTTTGTGCAAACAATTAAGGGGCGAAAACGTTATTTAAAAGAAATAAATTCTGCAAATGCTATGGTGCGAGGTATGGCAGAACGAAATGCTATAAATGCACCAATTCAAGGTTCGGCTGCCGATATAATAAAAATTGCCATGATTAATATTTACAGGCAATTAAAAGAGCAAGGTTTAAAATCGAAAATGGTATTGCAGGTACACGATGAATTGAATTTTGATGTATTTAAGCCAGAGTTGGAAAAAGTTCAGGCGATTGTAAAAAACGAAATGGAGAGCGCAATAGATATTGGGGTGCATTTAACTGTTGAAATGAATGCCGCAAAAAATTGGCTCGACGCACATTAAATTATGGATTATCAGATTAATACAGAAGAAGATTACCGAGAGGCTCTCTCTCGGGTTCTCGAGATTTGCGACATTAAAAAAAACGAAAGCGAATTGAAAGAACTTTACGTTTTAATGAACTTGCTGGATAAATACGAAAGAGATAATTGCGGTGCAAATTAAAATAACTCCAAAAAACATGTTCCCCAAAAACAGAAAAGAGGATTTATGTATATTGGTTGATTAAATTATTATGAAAAAAATTATAATATTAATTCTCATTATTGCAATTGTAATGTTAGTCCTTTCTGTTGCTAATATTATTACAAATAAGTATATACTCAAACCAAATAGCTTTTCGGTTTTTATGCTTGTTCTTTTTACCCACACCT
>DAOVTY010000069.1 GCA_030632865.1 Bacteroidota bacterium | reverse complement strand
TGAAACACTTTATGCAAAAATAGAAGGTGTTGGAAATATTAAATATCGTGGAAATCCAAAAGTTACTAAAATAGTTGATGGACTTGGATCTGTTAAAAAGGATTAGGTTATTTGAAACTCGATATCATCAAAATTGCCATCTCGTTTTGCGAGATGGCATTTTTTGTTTTTTAAGGGATGTGTAAATTGAACTCTTTCTAATTACTTTTTTGCAAAGTTATCTTTGTTCCGTAGTATGTAGATTTATACTATTTTGAAAATGTGTATTTTTTTTTGGAAAACAGTTATTTCACTTTATAAGTTTTCCCCTCTTTTGCTGAAACTGTATTTTCAAAAACAATACGGGCTTCATTTTCAAATATGGAGGCATCATTATATCTTGCTGAAAAATGACCAATAATCAGCTTTTTTACATTTGCTAGTTTTGCAATATTTGCTGCATCGGTAGCTGTTGAATGCAATGTTTTCTGTGCAAAATCTTTCATCTCTTCAGGGAAAGTGGCTTCGTGGTACAACAAATCAACATCTTTAATAATTTCAACAATTGGTTCGTAATATGCAGTGTCGGTGCAAAAAGCGTATGAGCGTGGTTGAGGTGGTATTTTTGTTAGTTTAATATTTTGAATAATTTCTCCTTTATCCGTTATAAAGTCGGAGCCGGCTTTAATATCTTTTATTTTGGCAATTGGAATATTGTATTTTAGAATGGCCTCTTTTTTAATATTTGCATGTTTTTGAATTTCTTTAAATAAGAATCCACACGTTGAAATGCTGTGTTTTACCGGAAACGAAAATACTTCAACTCTTTTGTCAGTATAAATTTTTTGGGGCTTTTTAAAATTTAACGGGTGAAAAATAAGGTTCACTTTCCTTTTGCCTTTAATAAAATCAAGCTGCGGTTGTATAAGGTTTTTTAATTCGGATGGAGAATAAATATGAATATCTGTTTTTAAACCAAGCAAATTAAGTGTTGAAATTAATCCGATTAACCCAAAATAATGGTCGCCATGCAGATGCGATATGAAAATGTGTTTTATTTTACTAAACCCAATTTTTTGTCGTCTCAGTTGAATTTGTGTTCCCTCTCCACAATCTATCAAAAAAAACCGCCCAAGTATATTTAATACTTGAGCGGTTGGATATCTTTCAGATGTTGGTAATGCAGAACTACTTCCCAGTATGGTTAATTTAAAAGGCATTCCTAGTTACAGGTTTTCCTTTTTTACTAGTAAATCTTTTGCTTCATCTGTAGTTTCAGTAATTAATAAAACTGTATGAAGCATTGAGATTTTTACCAGATTTTTCACATCGGGCTGAAGACCACACAAAATGAACGTTCCAATGGCATCTTCGCACAACCGGTTGGCTACCAAAACTGCTCTTAATCCAGACGAGTCGCAATAAGTACAACTGCTTAAATCGAGAACTATGTTTTTTTCGCCTTTGTTGCTGATAACAACCAATGCCGATTTTAAATCGGGAGCGTTATTTGTGTCAAGCCTTTCGGAATTTACTTTAACTAAAGTATGATTTCCGTTTTTATGAATTTCAAATGTCATAGTTACAATTTACGAAATTCTATCGTAAATAACCAAATCCTAATTTATTTATCTTTTTTCTCTTTCGCTTCCATCTGCACTTTCAAAGCAGCCAATTCACTGATATCGCCCAATGTTGTCTTTTCAGCATTGTCTGCAACTCTCATTGGTTTTTTGTTCGTACGTGTTTGTGGCTTGCGTTTAGCATTGTTTTCAGCACGTTTCACATCTTCGAATATTCTTGAATGCGATACAATAATTCTTTTAGCAGACTTATTGAATTCGATAACTTTGAAATCTAATTTTTCGTCTTGTTTTACTTTCGTTCCGTCTTCTTTTACAAGATGACGAGGAGTAGCAAAACCTTCAACGCCGTATGGAAGTGCAATAACAGCACCTTTGTCCATTAAGTCAATAACTGTTCCTTCGTGAATTGAATCTGATGTGAAAATAGTTTCAAATACATCCCATGGATTCTCCTCTAATTGTTTGTGTCCTAGACTTAATCTACGGTTGTTCTTGTCGATGTCAAGTACAGCTACTTCAATTTTTTCGCTAATTGCAGTAAACTCTGATGGGTGTTTGATTTTCTTAGTCCAGCTCAAATCTGAGATATGAATTAATCCGTCAACTCCTTCAGCAATTTCGACAAACACACCAAAGTTTGTAAAGTTGCGTACAGTTGCATTGTGCTTGCTTCCAACTCCAAATTCAGTATCGATATTTTCCCAAGGATCAGTTTTCAACTGTTTCAAACCTAACGACATTTTACGCTCGTCGCGATCTAATGTAAGAATAGCTGCTTCTATTTCGTCTCCTACTTTTAAGAAATCTTGTGCGCTACGTAAGTGCTGGCTCCACGACATTTCTGACACGTGAATTAATCCTTCAACACCTGTTGTAATTTCTACAAATGCACCGTAGTCAGCAATAACAACAACTTTACCTTTAACTTTGTCACCAACTTTCAACTCAGCATCTAGGTTATCCCATGGGTGAGGAGTAAGTTGTTTCAAACCAAGAGCAATACGTTTTTTGTCATCATCGAAATCAAGAATTACAACATTTAATTTTTGATCTAATTCAACAATTTCGGTTGGGTGCGAAATGCGTCCCCAAGAAAGGTCGGTAATGTGGATAAGTCCGTCAACACCTCCAAGATCCATGAATACACCGTAAGAAGTAACGTTCTTAACTGTTCCTTCAAGAACTTGTCCTTTTTCAAGTTTAGCAATAATTTCTTTCTTTTGTAACTCAAGTTCAGCCTCTATAAGAGCTTTGTGAGAAACAACCACGTTACGATATTCCTGATTGATTTTAACCACTTTAAATTCCATGGTTTTTCCAACATATATATCGTAATCGCGAATTGGTTTAACATCAATTTGCGAACCTGGTAAGAATGCTTCTATTCCGAAAACATCCACAATCATACCACCTTTTGTACGGCATTTAATGAAACCTTTAATGATTTCGCTATTATCAAGCGACTCGTTAACACGTTCCCAAGAGCGAGTTGCACGCGCTTGTTTGTGCGACAGAATCATCTGTCCTTTTTTGTCTTCCAGACTTTCGATGTAAACGTCTACTGTGTCTCCAATAGCTAATTCGGGGTTGTAGCGGAATTCGTTTACGCTTACAATACCGTCAGATTTGTACCCAATATTAACAACAACTTCGCGTTTGTTTAACGCAATTACAGTTCCTTCTATAACTTCTTTTTCCGAAACTGTATTTAAAGTGTCATTGTACAAATTCGATAAATCTTCTCTCTCTTTTTTAGAGTATTTATCAACTTTGCTTTCTAAACTATCCCAGTCGAAATCTTCAGTTTCGGTGCTGGTGTCAGTCTTTATTTCTTCAACCGGAGCCTCAGTTTCTTTTACTTCTTTGGCTACTTCAATTTTTTCTTCAGCCACAACTTTTTCTGCTTTTTTTGCAGTTTCTTTAGTTGCAACAGTTTTTTCTTTTTTTGTTGTCTCTTCAGTTTTTACAGGAGCTTTAACTTCTTCAACCACTTCCGTTTTTCCTTCAGCTACAACTTCTTTAGATTTTTTTGCTGTCTTTTTAGGAGCAGCTTCTTTTTTTGTTGTCTCTTTTGCAACTACTTCCGTTTTTTCTTCAGTAGCGGCCTCAACAACCTTTTTTTCGTCTTGAACTGGAGTCTCTTTTACCTCCTTTTCAATAACTTCTTTTTTCTTTTCAATCATGTAATTCTTAATAAATTAATAAGTTAGACAATATATTTGTTTTAAATCGCGCGCAAAAATATAATATAATTAATATATTTCAAAGGTTTTATGTAAATAAATGAGTTTTAATAAGTTAAATTATTATTGAAGTTGTTAAAGTTAATGGAATTATACGTTACATGATGGTTTTATTTGGCATAGCTAGGTTTTCTCAGTAAACATAGCTATTAAAGAAAATATATCTGAAATGTAATGGTATCAATATGTTGCTCGCATATTTTCAATTTGACTTTAAACAACTTCTTTAAACAACATCGTTGCAAGCTCTGTTTCTTTTATTAATTTTGAACCGCAAAATATAATAATAATGAAACGAATATTAGTTACCGGAGGAGCAGGGTTTATAGGTTCACATTTGTGCGAACGGCTTTTAAACGAAGGAAATGAAGTAATTTGTCTCGATAATCTATTTTCAAGTTCAAAAAATAAAATTATTCCATTTTTAAGTAATCCAAATTTCGAGTTTGTTAGGCACGATGTTACCTTCCCTTATTTTGCCGAAGTTGATGAGATCTTTAATTTGGCTTGTCCTGCGTCGCCTATTCATTATCAACACGATGCTATTCAAACTATTAAAACATCTGTTATGGGTGCAATAAATATGTTGGGTTTGGCAAAACGTGTAAATGCAAAAATATTACAAGCAAGTACCAGCGAAGTTTATGGCGATCCAGATGTTCATCCTCAAACAGAAGAGTATTGGGGGCATGTTAATCCAATTGGAATTCGGTCGTGTTACGACGAAGGGAAACGTTGTGCTGAATCGTTATTTGTTAATTATCATGAGCAAAACGATGTGAAAATTAAAATAATTCGTATTTTTAATACTTACGGACCACGAATGGAATTGAACGATGGAAGAGTGGTTTCCAATTTTATTATTCAGGCTTTAAAAGGTGAAGATATAACGATTTATGGTGATGGTTTGCAATCTCGTAGTTTTCAGTATGTTGACGATTTGGTTGAAGGTATGATTAGAATGATGAATACGGGTAATGATTTTGTGGGACCTGTAAATATTGGAAATCCCGTTGAATTTACAATGTTAGAGCTTGCCGAACTTATTTTGGAATTAACAGGAAGTAAATCGAAAATTGTGAATTTACCACTTCCAGAAGACGATCCTTCTCAGCGGCAACCAAATATAGATTTAGCAAGAAAAAAACTGAATAATTGGCAACCTACAGTTCAACTAAAAGAAGGTTTACAAAACACAATTAAATATTTTGACCAAGCACTAAAAAATCAGTAATTATGAAAGGAATTATTTTAGCAGGAGGAGCAGGAACGAGACTCTATCCAATTACCCGTTCTATTTCGAAACAAATTATTCCGGTTTACGATAAACCAATGATTTATTATCCTCTTTCGGTATTAATGCTTGCAGGTATTCGCGAAGTTTTAATTATTTCGACACCAACCGATATTAGTTTATACGAAAACCTTTTGGAAGATGGATCGCAGCTGGGAATGAAAATTTCATACAAAATTCAACCTTCGCCAGATGGTTTGGCACAGGCATTTATTTTGGGAGAAGAGTTTATTGGTGATGATAATGTGTGTCTGATTCTAGGAGATAATATTTTTTACGGTTATAATTTTCGTAGTGTGTTAGAAGATGCCGCAAATTTGGAAGATGGTTCAATAGTTTTTGGGTACTATGTAAAAGACCCTGAAAGATATGGAGTTGTTGAGTTTGATGATTCAGGAAAGGCTATTTCTATTGAAGAAAAACCTGATATTCCAAAGTCTAATTATGCTGTTACCGGATTATATTTCTATTCGAATGATGTGGTTGAAAAAGCAAAGAATTTAAAACCCTCGAAACGTGGCGAATTGGAAATTACTGATTTGAACCGATTGTATTTAGAAGAAAACAGATTAAATGTAAAATTACTTGGAAGAGGCTTTGCATGGCTAGATACCGGCACTCACGAAAGTTTATTGCAGGCATCAAATTTTATTGCAACCATAGAACAGCGACAAGGATTAAAAGTTTCGTGCATAGAAGAAATTGCATTTAAAAAAGGTTTTATTAGCAAAGAACAATTGATTGAGTTGGCGCAGCCACTTAGTAAAAATCAATATGGTGAGTATTTATTGAGTCTTGCTGATAAACAAATTTTTTCTTTTTAATAAATGAAAATAATTAAAACGCACTTGCCTGGTTTGGTTGTGATAGAACCTCGTGTTTTTGAAGACGATCGTGGATATTTCTTTGAGTCCTATCGTTATGAAAATTATATTGAAGCAGGAATAACTGAGCCATTTATTCAAGATAACGAATCTAAATCGGTGCGCGGAGTAATTCGTGGTTTACACTATCAGTTGGGCGAATTTGCACAGGCAAAATTGGTTCGTGTTGTTCAGGGAAGTGTTTACGATGTTGCAGTAGATTTGAGAAAAGGGTCGCCCACATTTGGTGAGTGGTTCGGAATTGAGTTGAGCGAGAATAATAAAAAGCAGTTATTTGTTCCGAGAGGTTTTGCTCATGGATTTTCGGTTTTAAGCGAATCAGCTATTTTTACATATAAATGCGATAATATTTATAATAGCGAAGCCGAACGATCTGTAAATCCTTTTGATACAAAATTGGGAATAGACTGGAAACTTGATGGCTCAGAACAGATTGTATCTGACAAAGACAAGCAGGCTCCAAACTTTGATAATGCTGAAATGAATTTTATTTTTTAAGAATGAAAATATTAGTAACTGGTGCATACGGCCAATTGGGAAGCGAAATAAAAGAGTTTGAATCGCAATTTTCGAATTACCAATTTTTATTTACCGATGTTGACATTTTAGATATTACAAATGAAATTGCTGTAGAATCATTTTTCGAAAAACATCGCCCCAATTATATAATTAATTGTGCAGCTTACACGGCAGTTGATAAAGCGGAAACTGATGCAGAAATGGCAGAAAAAATAAATTCGCTGGCACCAAAAATATTAGCAAAATATTCAAATAAAATAGGAGCAAAACTTATTCAAATTTCAACCGATTATGTTTTTGCCGGTGATGAGAACCAACCTTATTCAGAATCTGATGAGGTTAATCCTCAGGGAGTTTATGGGAAAACAAAATTACAAGGCGAGTTAAATTGTTTGAAAGAAAATGCAGATACAGTTGTTATTCGAACTTCGTGGTTATACTCGGCTTTCGGAAATAATTTTGTTAAAACAATGCTTCGTTTAGGAAAAGATAGAGATAGTTTAAATGTGGTATTCGACCAAATTGGAACTCCAACTTATGGTTTCGATTTGGCAAGAGCGATATTATCGATTATTGAGATTTCGGAACATGATTCTACAAAGTTTGTCTCCGGAATTTACCACTATTCAAACGAAGGAGTTGCAAGCTGGTTCGACTTTGCAAAAGCTATTTTTGAAATTGAAAATATTAAATGTATTGTTTATCCGGTTCTTTCAGACCAATTTCCAACTCCGGCAAAACGTCCACATTTTAGTGTGTTGAATAAATCAAAAATTAAAGATACATTTGGAGTAAAAGTGCCTTATTGGAGAGATAGTTTGAAAAGTTGTTTGAATAAATTAGAGAAATAATAAATTATGGATAATCAAGAATTACAACAAGTTATAGCAAAAGCACAAGAGTGGCTCTCTGAAACTTACGATGAGCAAACAAGAACCGAAGTTCAGGCACTTTTAGACAATGAAGATTCAACTGAATTGGTTGATTCGTTTTATAAAAGTTTGGAATTTGGAACCGGTGGAATTCGCGGAATTATGGGTGTTGGAACTAACAGAATGAATATTTATACCGTTGGCGCAGCAACTCAGGGATTGTGTAATTACTTGAAAAAGAATTTTGCTGACCTACCACAAATTAGTGTTGCAATTGGTTACGATTGTAGAAATAATAGTCGTTTGTTTTCTGAAAGCAGTGCTAAAATATTTGCTGCAAATGGGATAAAAGCATATCTGTTTGAAGATCTTCGTCCAACTCCAGAGCTCTCTTTTGCAATTCGCGAATTGGGTTGCCAAAGCGGAATTATTTTAACAGCCTCTCATAATCCGAAGGAGTACAACGGCTATAAAGCGTATTGGGATGATGGTTCGCAAATTGTTGGTCCGCACGATGTAAATATTGTAAACGAAGTTGCCAAAATAAAACCAGAGGATATTAAGTTCGATGGTTCTGATGATTTGATTGAAGAACTTGGTGAAGATATGGACAATAAGTTTTTGGCAGAAGTGAAAAAAGTTTCTATTTCGCCCGATATTGTCGAGAAACACAAAGACATTAAAATTATTTATACTCCAATACATGGAACAGGTGTGAAATTAATACCAGCTGCTTTGCGAATATTTGGATTCACAAATATTATTAATATTCCTGAGCAGGATGTAGTAAGTGGAGAATTTCCAACTGTTATATCGCCAAACCCGGAAGAGCCGGCAGCAATGGAAATGGCAACCAAAAAAGCTGCAGAAATTGATGCCGATGTTGTAATGGCATCGGACCCAGATGGAGACAGAATTGGTGTTGCGGTAAAAAACGATAAAGGCAAGTATATTATTGTTAATGGTAACCAAACTGCACTTCTTTTCATTTATTATATTATTACTAAAATGAAGGAAGCCGGTACTTTGAAGGGAAATGAATTTATAGTAAAAACTATTGTCTCGACTGAAATGATTGCTGAGATTGCCCGTAAAAATAATATCGAATATTTTGATGTTTATACAGGCTTTAAATTTATTGCTGAAATTATTCGTGAGCTGGAAGGCACGAAAAAATATATTGGAGGTGGTGAAGAGAGTTTTGGTTTTATGCCTTCAGATTTTGTGCGTGATAAAGATGCAGTTTCGTCGGTTGCGCTGATGGCAGAAATTACTGCATGGGCAATTGATCAAGGTAAAACTTTATATGAAATGATTCAGGATATTTATCTTGAATATGGATATTCGAAAGAGAAAATGAAATATGTCGTGCGGAAAGGAAAAACAGGTGCCGAAGAGATTCAGCAAATTATGACAAACCTCCGCAACGATACGCCCAAAGAGTTAGGAGGATCGCCAATGGAGTGGGTAAAAGATTACTCAACATTAATTGCGAAAAACCTGCTTACAGGCGAGGAAAAGAAAATTGACCAAAAAATAACTTCAAATGTATTGCAGTTTTTTACTCAAGCTGGAACTAAAATTTCGGTTCGTCCATCGGGAACTGAACCCAAAATTAAATTCTATTTTGAAGTTACAGGTGACCTAAATTCTCGTGATGAATTTGATGCCGCGGAAGCAAAGGCAGATATGAAAATAGATGCTATTATGAATGAACTAGGATTGTAATATAAATTAAATTATAGAAATTAAAACTTAAATTGTAAAAATGAGAACTAAAATTGTTACTATTTTGCTGATATTTATTGCAGTTGCTGTAATGGCACAGGAAGATGAATCGATGAAAATGATACCTGAGATGACTGAAATTTGGGATCCTGAAGTATCGAAAATAACTCCAGGAAAAGCTACTACAGATGCACCTTCTGATGCAATTGTTTTATTCGATGGTGTTAATCTTGAAAGCGAGTGGACAAACGACAACGGCGAAAAGCCTGGCTGGATTGTAGCCGATGGTTGTGTTACTGTGAGTAAAGGAACGGGCATAATTAAAACTAAACGAGTTTTCGAAGATTTTCAATTGCACGTAGAATGGAGATCTCCTTCTGAAGTTATTGGCGAAAGCCAAGGGCGTGGAAATAGTGGTGTTTTTTTACAAGGAATTTATGAAGTTCAGGTATTAGATAATTACAATAATCGCACTTATAAAAATGGGCAGGCAGGCAGTTTGTACAAACAACACCCGCCGCTAGTAAACGCGTGTAAAGCACCGGGCGATTGGCAAACTTACGATATAATTTATACTGCTCCACGTTTTAACGACGATGGAACTTTTTTTACACCGCCAACTGTAACCGTTTTGCACAATGGAGTTTTAGTTCAAAATAATGTGAAACTGCGTGGGCCAACAGAATATGTTGGTATTCCGGAATATGCAGTAAAAAAGCATGGTCCAGGAAGTATTATTCTACAAGATCATGGTAATCCGGTAAGCTACAGAAATATCTGGATTAGAGAGTTGTAGAAAGCATAAAAAATATTTTTAACCTGGATATTTTCCGGGTTTTTTTACGATTATTTTACAGCAATGAATTTAAAATCTCTGATAATAGCATTACTCTTTTATTTATTTGCATTAAGCTTGAGTGCACAAAATCAAGCATTTACAACCAAATTGCCAATTGTTTATATAGATACACATGGTGAAGAAATAAGGGATGATCCTCGGATTAAAGCTAAGCTAGAGATTGCATGGAATCACACGGGCGATGAAAATAGTACAACCGATCCACGAAATCATTTCAATGGAGACATTAAAATAGAAATTAGAGGTTCATCTTCTCAAATGTTTCCGAAAAAATCGTACGGATTCGAGTTAAAAGATGAATTTGACGAGGATATGGATTTTCCATTGTTGGGAATGCCGGAAGAGGAAGATTGGATTTTGTATGCTCCGTACACCGATAAAACATTAATTAGAAATGTTCTTACTTTAACTTTGGCAGAACAAATAAGTGATGTTTATGCACCGCGTTGCCGATATGTTGAGCTGTTTGTTAATAATGAGTACGATGGCGTTTATGTGTTAATGGAACAAATTAAACGCGATTCGAATAGAGTTGATATTGCCAAATTGAAAGAGGATGATTTGCAGGGAGAGGAGCTAACTGGCGGGTATATTATTAAGGTAGATAAATTTACAGGCAGCGGTGGAGATGGATGGAATTCGGAGTACAGTAGCGATAACTCGAAAACTTTTTATCAATATGATTATCCAAAATCAAGCGAAATTCAACCCGAGCAAAAACAATATATTCAAAATTACATGCACAATTTCGAGACTGCAGTTTATAACAATGAACACAGCGAAGAAAATGGGTATCAGAATTATATGAATAGCGAATCTTTTTTCGATTATATTTTCATGAATGAGTTATCTAGAAATGTTGATGGATATAGATTAAGTACCTATTTGTACAAAGACAAAAATGATAAACTTAATGCTGGTCCGTTGTGGGATTTTAATTTATCTTTTGGAAACGCAAATTATTTAAATGGATGGGAAACTTTTGGCTTGCAAGTTCATGAATATTTGGGAGACGATAATTGGAAAATTCCATTTTGGTGGAAAAATTTAATGGGCGACGCTTATTTTACAAATCCAATGAAATGTAGGTGGGAGTTTTTACGCGAGGTAGAATTATCTGATGAACGAATATTTTCGGTAACAGATAGTTTGATTAATCATATAGAATTGGCAGCTGTTAGGAATTTTGAGCGTTGGCCAATTTTAGGAGAGTGGATTTGGCCAAACTATTTTGTTGGAGACGATTATGAAAGTGAAGTAAGTTGGATGAAAAATTGGATGACAGAACGAATTAGAGTGTTAGATTATTCGTTGCCAGGTGATTGTGGAGCAGATCCGGGTTTGCTTCCCGTCGACTTTTCTGTGTCTATTTTTCCAAATCCATTTACCACAAATTTTTCTATTGAAATTGAGTCGAAAGCGTATCTAATATATAATTTGAAAATTTTTACGGTAAACGGAACATTAGTACAAAATGAAGATTTACATATCTCAGAAGGCTTAAATTCAATAAAAGTAAATACCAGTAATTTACAATCCGGAATGTTTATTTATAGGTTAATAAAAGGAAACACAGAAATGTCGGTGGGGAAAATTATAAAAATATAATTGCTCAGTTAGTTGAATTTTTTGCTGAGAATTATTCCATTATTTTTAATTGTTGCAATCTTAAAATGCAGTTGTTGCGGTAAATAAATTGTCTCAATTGTTGTTTTAATATTTTGTTTCAGTAAAACCTTCCCACTAATGTCATAAATTATTAATTCTCCATTTAAATGGTTATTTGCAAATTCAAAAGTGTAGCTATTTTTATCAGTTTGTTTTATTGTAAATTCATTTTTGTTATTAGATAAACTGTGTAACAAACTAGTTGTATTTTTTATTGAATTTATCTTTTCTTTTAAAAAAACATAGTTTGTATTCTGATCTTCTGAAAGTTCAAAATCAAGCAAATTATTTTCTTCGTAAATATCGTTTGGTGAATAGTCAATTCCTAAATCATCGGCAATAATAAAGAGTATATTCTGTTGCCCTAAACTCTTTTCAAGGTTAAATATAAAAATGTAGCATACAATTATAAAGAGCGTAATTAGTATTTGAACTCGATTGAATTTCATTTTAAACCTTTATTATTTTTTTAGAAATTATCTCATTTCTATTTTGAATAATTAGATAGTAAATTCCTTGTTCTAACTTATCCATTTTAACTTGAATTGTACCTGATTTAATATT
>DAOVTY010000100.1 GCA_030632865.1 Bacteroidota bacterium | reverse complement strand
TGAAGATTGAGGTAGATAATGGTTCTTCAGACAATTGTGGAATATCATCATTGAGTCTTGATAAAACTAATTTTTCGTCGTTAGATATTGGGGTTAACATAGTAAATTTAACCGTTACCGATAATTATGGTAATTCATCAACTTGCAACGCATCTGTTAATGTAATTGATAATTTACCTCCAGAAATAAAATGCAATACTATAGATATTATACTGCAAAATAATGGTAGATATATTCTGGATCCTGATGATATTTTAGCGTTATCTGCAGGTACAACAGATAATATTACTGCCTATGAAGATTTGATAATTGAAGTTTTTCCTCTGGCTTTTGACTGCGATGATGTAGGTGACGAAATGCAAATAGACGTTTATGCCATTGATGAAGTTGGAAACCGTTCGGAGCGTTGCTGGGTTTATGTTTCAGTTATAGATACTTTTAGTTTGGTAGTCGACCCAATTGACAACGTAGAAATTTTTGCCGATAACAATGTTTGCGAAACAGAGATTATTTATCCTGAACTTGTTTCACCGAATGCATGTGTTATGTTTACACAAACTGAAGGATTAGGTCCAGATGGACTATTCCCCATTGGCTCAACAGTTGAGAAATGGATTGCAACTAATACAAGTGGCGATACTATAAATATCTCTTTTAATGTTACAATTAAAACAATAAATACACTTCCTACATTTGATACAGTTTCAGACATTGAAGTTGACGAAGATACACTGCAAGTGGTTGTATTATTAACCGGGGTATCATTTGGAAAAGATTGTGCGCCACAAGAAGTTACAATAACTGCGGGTGGAGTTAATACAAATCTAGTATCGAATATAGAAGTTAATTATACTTCTCCAGACTCAACCGGAATTTTAAATTTAACTATTGCACCAAATATAAGTGGAACAGATACTATAAAAGTGACAGTTACAGATGATAATGGAGGATCTGTTTCTGAAAAATTTGTAATAACAGTTATTCCTGTTAACGACTCGCCATTTGTAGTAACACCTATTCCAGATAATATAGTGAATGCTTCTTATGAATTATCGATTCCAATTAGCACAACACTGGGAGATATCTTCGACGATGTGGACGATGATTTTTTAGATTTCGAAATAATGCTTGAGGGTACTAATAGTTTACCAACTTGGGCAACTTATATTAACGATTTTTTAGTTGTTGTACCAATGATTGCTGATACCGGTACTTATAATTTCGTAGTTACAGCTACCGATATTGAAGGGGAAATGGCAGCTGATACATTTACATTAATTGTTGATGGTTATCCAACAGGAATATCAGATATAAAAACAGGAAGTTTTGAAGTGGCATTATATCCAAACCCATCGAAGGGTGTAGTAAATCTTAAAATAAACTCCTCGGAGATTATGGATATGGAAGTAGCTGTAAGGAGCATTACTGGAAGCGAAGTATTTAGGAAAAAGTATAGAGCTTCTGAGCAAATTAAAATTGACCTTTCGGAACAAGTAAGTGGAATTTATCTGATTACTTTGAAAATGGGCGACAAATTGGCCATTAGAAAACTAATTCTGGATAGAAAATAATAATTAAAAAATAAGTAATCTAAAACAGCAGCCGGTGGTTGCTGTTTTTTTTTATTCAAAATTTCCTTTTCGTTTCGAGTATGTACAAATAGGTTGATCAATGTTGAATGAAAATATTTTGATTTATGTTTTAATGTAAAATATTATAGAATCAAACTTGACCACTATATTATAATGGCTATATTTATTATTATAATTTTTAAACTAAGGCCTAAATGAAAACATTAAACCAATTCATCTTTATTACATTTTCAATATTTACATTCTCATGCAGTTCAACTCATAATCACAAATTATTAGTAATTGAAAATGAATTGATTTCAAAGACATTTCAATTCAGCAAAAATACTGCCGATGAAATTACGGTTCTTCTTTTCGATAAAGTTGGTTCTAAAAAGATAAACATAACATCTAGTCAATCATATTTCGAGTTTGTTATAAACAATCAAGTTATTTCATCAAAAGATAAGTTATGGGTATTTCGGAGTGAAAATACTCGTGAAATGGGGAATGGAGGAATCGAACATATTTTAACTTTCGAAGGAATCGAAGGAAATGTAAAAGGGCTGCAAGTTATTTTGTTTCAACAGATTTTTCCGAGTTCAACTTTAATACGCGAAAAATTAGAGTTGAGAACAAATGGTAAATCATTAAAACTAAACAAAAAGGACAATAAGTTACATTTTCGTTTTCCAATCTACACCTTTAAAAATAGGATAAATGATAGAGTTGAATCAACAGAGATTAGGATTGCCAGCTGGGAAAAAAACCCGATCTCATTTGGAGATAATAAAAAGGGAAATCATATGTATTACCCCAATATTTTAACAAAAAAAATTACACAAAATAGATCCACAGTAAAAGGTCCTATTTCTATTTTCAGCAACAGTAATTTCAGCTGGTTAACGGCATACGAGCACGCTTCGCAAGATGGATTAAACGGCATGTTCGACAAACAGAAAATGGGCAGTGGCAACCAAATTAATGATGCTATGCAAGGGATCAAAGGGGTTTTTAACTTTCCCATTCACGATGATGATTTTAAATTTTTAGGAATTTCAAATCAATTAAATAATGACAACATTATAGTTTCAGTTGATATTTTACGTGGCGGTTATCTCGATGGAGAAATCATAGACAAAGGGCACCCCTACTCCACAGTTTGGATTGCTTCCGGATTTTACAACGGAAATAATTTAGAAGCTGGAAAAGCAATGATACGCAATTATCTTTACAACCAAATTTGCGAAAAACCTGCCTCGCGTATTCCAGAGTTTTACTATAATACATGGGGAATGCAGCGTGAAAATAAAAGTAAACCATTACGAGGTATTTTAAAGTACGAAAGGATTTTCAAAGAAATTGATAATGCAGCAGAATTAGGAGTCGATATTTTTGTGTTAGACGATGGATGGAACAATGCTCAGGGAGATTGGTATCCGAACAGCGAAAGATTTTCAGAAGGATTAGCTCCCATTAAAAAACATCTAGATAAGTATGACATCAAAATGGGACTTTGGTATTCTCCCATGGGAATTGATTCTACAACACAGCGTTATAAAAAACATCAGGAATGGGTAGTTAAAGACTCAGAAGGCAACCCAATTATGGCACAATGGAATCATCCGGCATTCGATTTTGTAAGCGATTTTTTTAATATTTTTATAGACGATTGTAAAAACATGGTTGACCAAGGATGCAGGTTTATGAAATGGGATGCCATTAACACATTTTACAGTAGTTTACCAAATCTATTGCACGGTTCCGATTCCTACTCAGAAGAGGAAATAAGGGCGCGCTACGAATATTTATTACCAATTTATGTTGTGCGTGCAATGGAGATTTTAACTGATTATGAGCCTGAATTAATTATTGAAATGGACTTAACCGAAGCACGCAGAGTAATGGTTGGTTTAATTTCATTAAGCCAAGGAAAGCATTTTTGGATGAATAACGGTGCAAGCTGGTACAACGATTATACAACTTATCGAACACAATCTATGCGAACCATTGCAAATGAATTTGCTGGAATTATTCCACTGGAACTATTTACTTATGCAAATTATCCGCAAAACATTGAGGGCTGCATGGAGTACAATGTAAACAACTCGTTACTTGCAGGACATGGGTTTTGGGGGAATTTACAATTAATGACTTCTGACGAAAAAAAATGGACAGGACAGCAAGTCAAACTATCAAAAAAAGTATTACCATATTTAGTTAATGTAAATCCTGAAGTAATAGGTAAAGTTGGAGATTCTCCCGAAATATATTCAATTGTTAATAGTGAAGAAGCAGCCGGGCAAATTATCGTTTTCACCGAAAATCCGATTGAAAAAAGCTATTCAACAGAAATTAATTCAACCAAATTGCTAGCTGTATTAAACCAATCTTACACAGTAGAAAATAATCAGCTTAAACTGAATTTAAATTTGAATAAAAAAGAGTCGAGTGTTGCTGTTTTTGTTCTTCCAAATAATGGTGCTTATATTTCAATTCAGTACTCTACCTCACCCATTTTAAATGCCCAATTAAAAAACAACAAATTAGAATACCTAATTGGATCACCTGGAGAACAAATTGTAATTTGGAATAAAAAAAATGGGAAGCCTTTAATTGAAAAATCTCAAGGTGTAACTTACGAGATTAAAGAAGAAATTGATGTATTTAAAATAAAAATCTCTGCTAGTATTCCTAAAACTAAAGTCATTATAAAATCTGAAATATCAGGCAAATAATTTTTTACTCTTTGTTAATATGCTGAAGTAAAATCGTTTTAATTTCGTTGGCCGGACGAACGCCCATACCTTTCCATTTTACCTCTCCATCTTTAAAAACAATGAGAGTTGGAATATTCCTAATTTGGTATTTTGTTGCTATCACAGGATTACTGTCAACATTCACTTTAATAATCCGCACACTCTCTTTCAATGTCTCTTTAACCACTTTCAAAATAGGAGTAACCTGCTTACATGGGGCACACCAATCGGCATAGAAATCAACCAACACAGGTCTTTTAGAATTTATGATATTATCAAACTTCGCGCTCATCACTTTTATCCTTCCTCTTTTTTATTTTTTTTATAATATCAAAAATAAAATCTCCAATCAAATATCCAACTACAGTACCCCAAAGCGTACTCCAGTACCAAACCGATTTAATTGCACAACTTCCACTTTCGCACCCCACAAATTTCCAATATATAAATCCTCCTACAGCTCCAACCACAGCTAGTACAATTTGCAGGTATTTACTTTTAATTTTTTCTTTTGATACAAACATTACACTTTAAACAACTTAATTAAAAATAGGTTTTGAATATTACATAGAAAATAATGATGTGCTATAGAAGAAATAAAACAGCTGACAATTACCTAAAAATAGATTCATCAAACTAATAATTTTACCATTTTACATCGTCATTAGTTAAAATCGCATAATCGGGAATAGGATTTGATGAAGAGAAGACCTTCATCTCTGTGTACGACTCAATTACATTTCCATTTTCATTAATTATACCATTTTCATCTTGAATTACAGAAATATCGAGATCTAAATATTTTGCTAAAAAAGGGTACACAGCTTTTCGTTTCGAGAACTCGTAGCCATGTTTATCATTTGGTAAATGCACATATTCTACTCTGTTTTTAACACCCATTAAACTGTAAATATATTGAAGATGAGGAAACTCTACCGTAGGTGTATTTTTAGTCCAGTCGTCACCATCTGAGACAAGTAATAGTGGCCGTGGTGAAGCAACTGCAGCAATCTCAACATTGTTAGTTTCGTGATTCTTGCTTTTATGAACCTGCATACCACTTTCGCAAATACAACCTCCAAAAAAATGTGCAGAAACCATAACAACCGGAACCGATACTTTTATTCTATCATCAACAGCTGTTAGCATAAAAGTCTGCGTTCCCCCACCAGATGCTCCAGTAACTGCAACTCTCTCTGTATCTATATTATCAAGAGTAAGCAAGAAATCAAGTGCTCGAATACTATTCCATAATTGTTGTTTAAAAGCTTTGGGATGTTTGTGTTCCCAGCCTAAATCCTTCATTTCGCCATACCCAACCATATCGTACGAAAAAACAACAGCACCCATTCTGGCTAAACTGGCACAACGGTTCTGAGCATCAGCACGATACCTGCCGTAATCTTCGCTTTTACTCCAATGTCCGTGAGCACTTAAAATCCCCGGCATAATTTTATTTGCATTTTCGGGTAAATATAAACTCCCTGTCACAAAAACTCCGGGCAAGCTTTCAATGGCCACATTTTTCACAGAGTAACCATCATATTTTCTCTCTTTTGTGTATCGTGGGTTTAAAGCATTTCGTTCAGGAAAAGGAACAAGCTCGGCACCTTTTAAAATACCTTGTTTAATAATTTCTGCCCGGGCAAGCCACTCATCTTTCGTTTGATATTTTTTTCTCAATTCAACCAGTTTCTCTGCACCCTCGTCTTCAGTAAAATAAGCTCCAACACGTAAATCTTTATTGGTTGTATTTTGTGCTTCAACAAATCTGGAAAAAATTAAAATTATTAGAATTAAATAAATAGTTTTCATTGTGATGAAATTTAGTTAGTATGCCAAATTTAGAGTTAAAAGTTAGTTATTCCATTAATACTTCGGAATAAATTATGGAATCAACGGTTTTTCTTTTACTTAGCAATAATCTTAAAATTCCTTCTCCATATTATATTACTCAGGAACTTCCCAATAAACAGGAACCTTAACAGTTGAATAAGGATTAATTTCTAAATTACTATCTACTTTTATATTATAAAAATATTGATCTGAAAAATCTAAAAGTGCTAGCCAGTCGGTTACGCCTTGAGCATGACCTCCAGTTCTCCAATGCATTTTAATATTGTCTTCAACTCCCATCCATTTGTAAACTTTTTTAGCAGCTTCGAAAGTTAGAAATGTACCAAACGGATTTGCCCAATAATCTTGCAAAGCATGTGCATTAAAAAATGCCCTCGGTGCAATAACAGCTTTTCCAAAATGGGCATCGTAAGGCAAACGAGATTCAAAACCTGCCAGTTTAAAAAACTCTGGTGTCCACCAATGTGCATTTGCAAACGAAGCATGACCAATGGTTTGTTCATCCTGCCCCAGTTCGAAATAACGATGACTTGCAGTTCCTCCTAAACCCGAAGAATTTGGAGCAGTAATCGCAATTCGCTCATCATAAATACCACCACAAAAAGCTGTTTTACCTCCGCGAGAATGACCTGTTACAACTATTTTTTCAATATCAATAAAATCCAACATTTCAAAATAATCAATAATCAATTTATAACCCCATGCCCACACGGCAATGGTTCCCCAGTCGTATTCGGGATACAATGGAAAAACTCCACTATTTCTTGTAAGCTCAATATTTTTATCGTCTAAACTTAAATCTGTCCTAATATATTGACACATTATATAACCCCGTTTAATAGCTTCTAAATTTATTTCATCGGGAATTTCATTAATCGACCGATCGTTTTTTATAATTACCGGAAAAGTCCCTTTTCTGTTTGGTTTAATTAATCCAAAACGAAAATCTAAAGTTTTACTATTCCGATTCAGAGTTAAAGTATATTCCTTTCTTATTGCAGCTCCATCATAAATTTCTTCCGACAAAGTTTCTTTTACAATTACATTTTTAGGAACAGGAGGCATTTCTCCATATTGAAAATGAGCTAACATCGCTTTTATATACTGCCTTTGTTTTTGCCATTCCTCTTTAGTTGAAACTCTTTGCCCATCTGGCTTTAAAAATGGATCTTGCAAACCATGTTGTCTTTTTAGTTGCTTAAGCGATTTAAACGAATAATCTTCAATTATTAAATCGTCAAGAAAACTTGCAATATTTTTTTCAAAATCGTCCATGTGTCTGGTTGGAGTGTGTCCGGCACCATTTATTGCAACCAACTCATTTTTAACACCACTTTTATTTAACTCGCCAATTATTCTTTGTGAGTTTGAAAACGAAACAGAAGCATCTTCAGTTCCATGTACTATAATCGTTGGCGGATCGTTTTTATCAATGGGTAAATTACCCCACGATTCGTCTGGGCTCCCCCACAAATTTACAAACCCTACTATTCCTGACTTGTCCCATTTTTCAGATTCACTATTATCTTTGTAACATAAATGAGATGCAAGCATTCCTCCGGCAGAACCACCTCCAATTACAATTTGATCCTTGTCAATACCCAGTTTTTCACTGTTTTCCCTAAGCCAATTTAAACCTTTCATTGCATCCTCAAGTGCATCTTTCATCGTTCCGAGTTTATCGTCTTTTGGATTTTCACGAACTCTATAATTTATTGATAAACAGACATAACCACGCTTAGCAAATCTTTCTGACATTGCCACAATGTACTTTTGAGATTTGTCGTTCGCAATACGAAAACCACCGCCGTGCATCCATAAAATTGTTGGACGGTTAACTGCAACTCCTTCGGTAGGATAATAAATATCAAGTAGTAAAGTTTCATTTTCTCCTTTAAAATTTACGGATTCTCCAAAAACAATATCTTTTTCAATTCTAATATCTTTTTTAACCTGAGAAATCCCACTAAAAGGATTCACAAACATTGCAAATACAACAATAAAAAATAGTGATTTGAATATTTTTATATTCATAGTAAATAGGTTTAATTTTCAATTCAATAAAAATAATGAAATAAATTTTACGAGGTGCACTCAACTGTTACCAAACAGAAGTACCCACTAAAAGTTGTGGCTAATAAAAACATAAAATTTTGAAAAGTTAATATTATTGTAATTTCCTATTAAATATAACTTCTTCATTTTTTCTGCTAATTCGCAACTTTGTACATTCTACTTTAAATTCATTCCTTATGCAATAAAAATGCTTTTGCTTGGGGATTGTCTTTATGCTTCCAACCATAAAACAATAGCATTCCATCAACTACACTTCCATCAGGATTAGTTACTGGCTGAACATTGTTAAATTTCCACCCTGGATATTTCGAACTCTCAGGTGTTAAATCCTGCAACATTCTCCATGTATTTCCATTATCTTCAGATACCCACTCTTCAATTCTGCCACCGCCATGTTTATCCATGTAACCACCGGTTTTTAAATAATTGATTTTCCCTTTTTCAAATTTATCACCTTTGCTTTTTCCTTCAACCCATTCGGTATCAATGTAGCCATCGCCAGTTACCAAATAAGCATGGTAAACTCCATTTTCATCTAATTGAATGTGACAACTATTCCACTGATGATTAGATGGAGAGATAACTGTTTTCTCCCATTTCCCATCTACATTTCGCACAAAATAATAGTTATGCGTTTCTGTATTTTCTTCGGAAAGAACGTGCAAAAATGCCGGATTTCCATTTTTATCAATTACAATATCGGGCGGAACACCGGCACCACGACCTTCCGTATCCCAAAATAAAGTATTCTCTTTTGCATAATCCAAATCAATCGGACTAATCATTTTTTCTCCCTCAAAATTGGTGATTTCCTGAGTTTGTACATCTATTTTTACATAATGTAGATTATATTTCCACTCGTTACTAACAGCTTTTTTATACCTTGAATTGTAATAGCGTTTTGGATCATTTTTTCTGTTATCATCGTAATCCATAAAAGCCACATGCAAATAACGACCATCTTTACTTGGCAATTTTGTTTGATATGCCGACCATTCAAACCTTCCATTAATATCCAAATCAGTCACATCATTTTCAGATCCTTCCCATGTTTTACCATTATCTTCAGAAATACGATATGTCCACGAACTTATATGCCCGGCAGTTCGATAATAAATCAATTGTTTATCATCTGCCATTCTGTAAAAAGTTGGATACGAAATGCTTGGTGCAATTTCAGAAGCAATATTCCAATCGACTAAACTAGTGCCAATATCATTAGGATTATTAGATATAAGATGCGTTCCGGCACTTGAATGACAACCAGAAAGTACATGTAAGTAATTGTTACTATCCGACCATATTACCGGACCATTATGATGATCTTTACTTGCTTTTCCGAGTGCTACAATATCAGAAAATTCACGGGATTCTGAGTTGTAAGTTACAATCATAGGTTTTGTTTTTGATGGTCCGGTTGCACCATCTTCAGCACCGGCATTAAAAACCAAATGAACTTTTCCATCAATAAAAACAGATTGTGGTCTTTGCCTTCTATCATACAACATTTTAATTTGTCCGCCCTCTCCAAAAGACAATGTTTGATAGTTAGTTTTTTCAACCTTTTGAGCAAATGCAACAGGTACTACAAAAAGAATGAT
>DAOVTY010000184.1 GCA_030632865.1 Bacteroidota bacterium | reverse complement strand
GATTCACTGGCTTCGGGTGCAGTTTGCAGGCAGTTAAAACAAAACCCCTGATGGAATGAAGTTTTGGTTTTCTTCCCGCATTTAATACAATTTATTTGTCCGGCGAAATTCATTTTAATTTCCTTGCCAATTAATTGGTTCATCTCAATTTCATTCTCGCCAATTGGTAAAAAGTACTTAACAGGATTTGCTAGTTCCGTTCGCATTTTATTTATGTTGCCTTCGTATTGCATAATTAAATTTTTGGAATTGTAAACAATGGGAAAATACTAAATTTTTGGAAATAGACACCAGAGGCATCACATGTTTATAAAAAAGTCATGCTAAATTACATTCGACCCGGGTTCGGATCGTACTTATGCTAAATTAAAATATTACTATAAACATGTAACCCTGGAATTTAAGAATTGCAACAAACTATTGAAGTTATAATTACCCACCAATTTCAACATTAATTCCAAATCTCTGAAAGATTTCAAGCGCGTTAATTTGCTCTTTTTCAGAAGGTTCATCCATTTCAAGTTCATTGTAATTTCGACCCAGTTTGTTGTATTTATTTGCTGCAATATTGTGATAAGGAAGCAAATTTACTATTTGAATGCCGGGAAGATTGGAAACAAATTTTGCCATTTCAGTTAGCTCCTCAACATCTGTATTTACATTTTTTATTAATGGAATTCTGACATTTACGTTTGCACCGTTTTCTGCTAGTATTTTTAAATTTTTTAAAATTAGCTGATTACCAACTCCTGTCCATTTTTTGTGTTTATCTGAATTCATTAGTTTGAGGTCGTACAAAAACAGGTCTGTGTGTTTTGCTACTTTCATTAATATTTTAGTATCTGCAAATCCAGAGGTGTCAACAGTTCTGTGTAAGTTCTTTTTGCCACAAGCATCTAATATTTCAATTAGATAATCGGAATGCATCAACGGTTCACCACCCGAAAAAGTTACTCCACCACTCGATTGATTTATGTGAACTCTTTCCCTTTCTATAATTTCCATCAGTTCATCAATATCATATATTTTACCCGACATTTCAATAGCTTTTGTTGGGCAGGCCTCTGCACATTTCCCGCATAATTTACAAAGTTCGAAATCGGTTACAATGCCTGTTGATGTTAAAGTTAGTGCATCGCTCGGGCAATTTTCAATACAATTTCTTGCTCCAATACATTTTGACGAAGTATAAAATTTTTGTACTGTCGGCAACTGACTTTCCGGATTATGACACCATTTGCACGACAACGGACAACCTTTCAAAAAAATGGTAATCCTGATACCGGGGCCATCGTTTATCGCGTATCGTTTTATGTCGAAAATAAGTGAATAGCTCATAGATTTATAGATTATTAGACACAAGTATCAAGACAAGATATGGATTTGTCTTGATACTTGTGTCTCTTAGTCTAGGTCTGATTAATCAAAACTTTTCATTCTCTGTTCTGTCAATTACTTCTTGTTGCAAGTCAGCATTCATATCGTTAAAATAGTCGCTGTAACCAGCCATTCTAACTAATAAATCTTTATAATCTTCAGGGCATTTTTGTGCTGCCAAAAGTGTTGCTGTATCAACAATATTAAATTGAATATGGTGGCCTCCCAGCGTAAAATAACTACGAATTAGATGACCCAACTTTTCCATATCTTTTTCGCGTTTTACAAGGCTTGGTACAAATCGCAAATTCAGCAAAGTACCTCCTGATTTTGTTTGGTCGAGTTTCCCAAGCGAGCGAATTACATTTGTGGGACCGTGTATATCGCAACCGTGCGAAGGCGATGTTCCGTCGGATATAGATTTACCGGCTAACCTCCCATTTGGCATTGCACCCAATACTTTTCCAAAATAAACATGGCAGGTTGTTGAGAGCATATTCAGGTGAAACGATTCGCCTTTTGTATTTGGTTTCCCATCAATGGCATCAAGTAAATCATTATAAACTCGTATCGAAATTTCATCAGCATATTCATCGTCGTTACCCCAAAATGGTGTGCGGTTAATTATTCTCTGACGTAAAACTTCTTCACCTGAAAAGTTTTTAGAAATAGCTTGCAACAAAGTATTCATACTGAAATTATTCTCTTCGAAAATGTGCTTTTTTAAAACAGAAAGACTATCGGTAACAGTACCCAAACCAGTACACTGAATGTAATTTGTATTATAACGCGGTCCACCATTATAATAATCTTTTCCTTTGGAAATACAATCGTCTATTACCACTGAAAGAAAAGGTGCCGGAGCATATTTTGCAAACATCTGGTCTATATAATTACTAACACACACTTTTTGTTCGACCACAAAATTAAGCTGTTTCAAAAATGCTCTGTACAGCTCCTCAAAACTTTTAAAATCTTGTGGATTACCAGTTTTTATTCCTGCAAATTTTCCGCTTAGCGGGTCAATTCCGTTGTTTAAAGTTATCTCTAAAACTTTCGGAACATTCAAATAACCAGTCAGTAAATACGCTTCTTTCCCGAAAGCACCAACTTCAATACAACCGCTGCAACCACCTTCGCGAGCGTCTTGCAAAGATTTTCCTTGTCGTAACATTTCCTGAATATAAATATCAGAATTAAAAACAGATGGGTAACCGTGACCTTGACGAATTATTTTTACTGCGGCATTTAAAAAACGGTCGGGAGTTTTTTTACTGATATGAACAGAATTGCCGGGTTGCAAAATGTGAAGTTCCTCAATTACCTCTAGCATTATGTACGAAACTTCGCTCACTCCATCTGTTCCATCAGGTTTTAATCCGCCAATATTTATGTTTGTGAAATCGTTAAAAGTGCCACTTTCGCGAGCAGTGATTCCTACTTTTGGTGGGGCAGGATGGTTATTTACTTTAATCCAAAAACAACTTATTAACTCTTTTGCCTCATTGCGGGTTAAAGTTCCTTCGGCAATCTCTTTTTCATAAAAAGGTAATAGGTGCTGGTCGAAATGCCCAGGGTTCATTGCATCCCACCCATTTAGCTCGGTAATAGTCCCGAGATGTACAAACCAGTACATTTGAATTGCTTCCCAAAGATTTTGTGGTGCATTTGCAGGAATCCTGCGGCAAACTTTTGCTATACGTTTTAATTCATTTATTCTTTGAGGATTTGTTTCGGTTGTAGCCACTTTATCGGCTAAATTGGCATGTCGTTCAGCAAAAATAATAACCGCATCGCACGAAATACTCATTGCTTTTAGCTGCTCTAACTTTTCGGTGGCTTCGGGGTCGCTTAAAAAATCAAGTCGTTTAATGTGATCGTTAATTTCTTTTTTGAAATAGAGCATTCCTTTTTGGTAAATTTTACCATCGAGGGCTGTGTGACCAGGAGCACGTTGCTCCATAAACTCAGTAAAAACACCGGCTTCGTATGCAGCTTTCCACTCATCTGGTACATGGCCAAAAATACGTTCTCGCATGGTTCTACCGCTCCAATACGGAATTACTTCTTTCTCGTAAATATTGATATCATCTTCAGAAATGGTATAACGTTGCTGGTCGCGAGTGTTCAAAATATGGAAATCTTTTACGCTGTGGCATGTTAATTCGGGAAAAGTTGGAACCGACTTTGGAACCGGACCACGCTCAGCAACAATTAATTCGTTGCTGCCAATGTAAAGTTTCTTTTGTTTACATATTTCGAGAAAATTTAGTGCACGCATTACCGGAACCGAATATTTCCCGTTGTTCTCTTTGTAAAAACGAGTGGTAATTAAAGCACGCTCGATGGAAAGCGATTCTTGAGTTTCGACACTTTGTTTACGTAATTGTTGAATACGGATATTCATACCAGGGCCAACAGCGGCATTGTTTGGTGTATAGAAATTCCCTTCGGTACCGGCTAGTCTTTCGGGAAGAATTGTGGATTTTATTTCAGCAAAAGTCATTTCAACAAAATATTATTTATGCAAATTTTGAAAACAAAAAAAACAAAAAAGAAAATTTATTGTCTGGGGAAGGGGCTACGCATACAAAATCCAACATTCGAATAAACAACGGTACGTTGCTAAAAGATTATAATTATGTTTTTTTATATTCATTTGAAAATAAGTATTTTATAATGTAAATTTAATGAATTAAAAATATTCTCAAAATAAAAATATAAACTATGCGTAATTTAAAATTAGGAAACAATAATGGAGCTAAAAGTATTGAAGCGTATGTAAAAACAGCAATGGTTTTTCTTATTATATATGCAAGTTTTATGATTTTCAAACCATTTTTACTTCCTGTAGTTTGGGGTATAATTATTGCAATTGCACTGTTCCCGATGCATAAAAGGTTAACCAAAATTCTAAGAAATAAGGGCGGTTTATCTGCAACAATAATTACATTGGTTATTCTTGCATTAATTATAGTGCCTTCTTTTTCATTTACAAGCTCGCTGGTTGATAGTGTCCAGAAAATCTCTAATGAAATAATGGAAGGAACTTTTGTTGTTTCTCCGCCACCCGAAGATGTTGCCGAGTGGCCTGTAATTGGAGAGAAAGTATATACCGCATGGCTATCGTTTTCTGAAAATGTAACTGTGGGACTAATTAAATATCAAGATCAATTATTAAAAATTGGCGAGAAGTTTATTTCAATAATCTCGGGGTTTGCAGGTAGTATTTTGCTATTTGTTATTGCAATTATTATTGCAGGAGTATTTCTTGCAAATTCATCAGATGGCTATAAAACTGTGAATACTTTTTTTACTGCTCTGGTTGGAGATAAAGGAGATGAAATAGTTGAGAATTCAAGAGCAACAATTAGCAGTGTAGTTACCGGTATTTTAGGAACTGCAATAATTCAAACAGGAATAATTGCTACTGCATTTTTTGTGTTTAATGTGCCGGGTGCTGCAATTTTAACAATAATTGTATTGTTTTTTGCCATTGCTCAAATACCCGCAGTTATAATTGTTTTGCCGGTTATAATATTTATGCTGGGTCAAATGTCTGGATGGGCAGCAGTTATTTTTGTGATTTGGACAGTTATTGGTGCTATCAGCGATAACTTTCTGAAACCTATGCTTTTAGGTAGAGGAATGAAAATTCCGATGATGATTATTCTTATAGGTTCGATTGGAGGAATGATGATAATGGGAATTATCGGACTATTTATTGGGGCCGTCGTTTTTGCACTTGCTTATCAATTATTCCAGATGTGGATTGAAGATGCAGAAAAGAAAATAGAAGAAGTTGAGAATAAATAGTATCGTACAAAACCTTTTTTATAAAATTTGCAATCTACGCAAAGTTGAATGATAGAATTTCAAAAGTAAAAACAATGTGTAAATAAACCTTTTGAACGATTGTTTGTTAGTGGAAGTGTTACAAATTATAAAATGAAATAATAAAGATTTATGTTATGAAAAAACTTTTTAAATTATTAATGTTTGTGATACCAATTTCGGTAATGTTTACTTCCTGCTATCCAGGATTTGATGCAACCGTTGAGGAGTTGGATATTGCAATTACAAAGTTTGATTCTACCCAAGACTTT
This sequence comes from Bacteroidota bacterium, assembly GCA_030632865.1. Taxonomy (GTDB): domain Bacteria; phylum Bacteroidota; class Bacteroidia; order Bacteroidales; family Prolixibacteraceae; genus Draconibacterium. The sequence goes on along the minus strand of DAOVTY010000184.1, from coordinate 1,012 downwards.
ACACAACTAAATACATATTATATGTACGATACAGTTGTGTATATTGGTGAAGAAGGAGATGATATTGATCATTCTCAAGAATTGCTTATAATGTCTCTTGTAAGGGCAAATTTTGATACAATGGGCTGGAATGAAGTAACCGATACTGTTGGTGGAGTTGATGCTGATGTCGCAATTCTGATTTCGGCTTTAGAAACCGAGATGGAATATTATTACTATTATTGGTATGATTACTGGTATTGGTATCCGTGGTATCCGTATGGAGCTGCAGATGCAGGTACTAATTACTACTACCCGGGTTATCCAATGTATCCTGTTTATCCTGGTTACCCAAGTTATTCATACACTATTGGCTCGGTATTAATTGATATGGTCAATTTAAAGGAAATAGATTTTCCTGAAGATCCCGATTCTCCTTCAGGAAGAATACCAATTATATGGACAGGTGGAGTTAATGGTGTTTTATCAGGAGGTGATGCCGCAGCCAGGTTGACAAAACAGATTGACCAGGTATTTACACAAAGTACATATTTACATAAACAAGAACCTAGTAATGAATAAATATATAGCTATAATAATATTAAGTCTGGCTTCTTTTATTGCAAAGGGGCAAGGCGAAACCGTAATAATTGTAAATTATTTACCGGCAGTAAGTTTAGGCGAAACAGCAGATTTTACGAATAATTTTAGTCCGCGAGGAGTTGATTTTGAAGTAAATTATTTTGTAAGTGAAGATATTTCTCTTGGATTTGTTTCAAGTTGGAATATTTTTAGAGAGAAAATTGTAGGCGAATCGTTTGAATATGATGATATGTTAATTACTGGAACACAGTTTAGATATACAAATGTTGTTCCGTTAAATGTAAACGCAAAAAAATATTTTACAGGAAATACAGCAACTCCATATTTAGGTGTTGGTGTTGGTACTTCGTATGCAAAACAGTCTAACGAGATTGGCGTGTTTGTGTTGAGTCAGGATAAATGGTTATTTAATGTGGCTCCAGAAGTTGGT
>DAOVTY010000238.1 GCA_030632865.1 Bacteroidota bacterium | reverse complement strand
GTTTCAATATCTAAACAGAGCAAAGTCCGTAATTTTATTTTAGCAAAATATTTCTGTCATCGCCTCCATGCGGGTTATGACATTCCATGCAATCTTTCTTTTGTTGTCCTGCATGCTCTCTATTTTTAAAAACCGATTCTTTTTCATGACAACTTAGACACAATTTAGAAGATCCAGACGGTTGACCAACAGTTGCATCCATTGTACCAGAGACAGTGTTGTCATAAACTGTAAATGCCGTCACTGTTAAGTCATGATTCCATAACACTGCACCTGCAGTAGGATTTCCATTGTGAGGTGTATGGCATGCAATACATATTTCACCATTCGCCCAATCCGTTGTAGAGAAATCGTGTAGAGAATTTTCGATACCAACTTGCCCTAAACCAACCGTTGCAAAAGTTGCAACAAATAAAAGTGTAAATAGTAATTTCATAGTTTTCATAATTGAGTATTTTAATGTTTATTTTAATTTTCTTTCACTCTATTTTACAATATCTGTGCCAAGGCTTGTAATATGCTGTAAATTAGGTATATAAGAGCATATTGTCTGTTTTTGTATTTCAAAAGCTAATGTGCACTGTTTTTATAAGTTTTATCAGTAAAACCCCTTGCTGCCCAAAAGCCAATTTTGCTCAATTTTCCATTTTTCGCTTAATTGGCTGATAATCATATATGCTCTATAATATGTTTTTTATATTCTTAAAAACCGTAAACACCGCGTGGCTACTGAGTTGACAAATGTCAATGGGGTATTTGCCCCACCCCGAATGGGGTATTTGCCCCAATATTTAGAGTGCTGATAATTAGTGATTTGCCATTTATAATAGACATAGGTTTGATATAATTGCACCACTGTTTCTATTTTCCATCATCCCTCATACAAAAAGAACCTGTTCGTTGGCAGAAGTAGGGATTCACGAGGATTTACTTATTCCTTATATAAACGCTTCAAAATCCTCAAGACTATAGTTAAACAGTTGGCTTCAAAATTAATTTCACTATTTTAGTCGCTTCAAAATCAAATAAAATGAACATATTATTAAAGCTTGGATCTTCTATTGTTGTGTTGGCACTGGTATCGTATTCTGTTGGAATTATTACCGAACAGCGAAAAAAGGTAATTAGCAAATCGGTGTTGTGGTTTTTAACTCTTGGAGTTTGTCTGGATATTACCGCTACCGTTCTAATGGTGCTCGGTTCGTCGAAAAGTGGTCTTAGCATTCATGGAATAATTGGCTACTCTTCGCTGGCTGCAATGTTTATAGATGCGGTTCTTATGTGGCGCCAAAAAACTGAAAAGGGTATAAATACTAAAGTTTCCAAAGGGCTGCATTTATATTCGCGGTATGCTTATATATGGTGGGTATTGGCTTTTATTACTGGTGGACTGTTAGTTGCTTTGAAATAATTCCCCCCCTGTTAAACTAATTAATATTAAAAGTACTTATGTTTCTATGGTTCAAAGAAATGAAACGAGAATCTGTTAATAATTTAAATATATAGTTGTATGAAAGTTCTATTATATTGGTTTTTGGCAATTGTTATAACGTTTGGAGCAGTTATTTATCAGCGTAAAACGGGTCCTACTTACGACAAAAAAGTTAGTATTAATATTGAAGGTAAGGAGTATAACTTTAAGTTGATTAGAAGTCATGGTGGCGAAAAGGATTGTAATATTGAGTTAGAAATTGCTGACCGGAATATTTCAGGAATTGTGGAATATAAAAAATTTCCCACAAAAGATGATTGGACAAAAATAGAGATGAATCGTGATGCCGATAATCTTAGTTTTGTTTTGCCACATCTTCCACCGGCAGGAAAATATGAGTATAAAATTACCTTACAAAAAGGAGATACTAAATTTCATTTAAATGATGGACATTCGGTATTAATCAGGTTTAAAGGTGCGGTACCCGATTCAGTTTTAATGCCTCATATATTTTTAATGTTTTTTGCGATGCTGCTAGGAAATCTTGCCGGAATTATGGCAATTTTCAAATACCGCAAATATAAGTTTTTCGCTAAAGTAACTGTAATTGCCCTTTTTATAGGTGGGCTAATTTTAGGTCCATGGGTACAATGGTACGCATTTGGCGAAGCGTGGGCAGGTGTGCCTTTTGCCTGGGATTTAACAGATAATAAAACTTTGCTTGCTTTTATATTTTGGGGAATTGCTTTTTTTGTTAACCGAAAAAAGGAGCGCCCTGTTTATACAATCGTAGCTTCAATTGTAATGCTTATTGTTTATTCTATTCCTCACAGCATGTTTGGTTCTCAACTCGACCCTGAAACCGGGGAAATTATTCAGGGGTGGATACATTTATTTTTATAATTTACTGGAGATTAATTACTACAGAAAAGAGGCTATCTAGTTAATGGATAGCCTCTTTTTTATTCTGTATCAAAAAGATTTTAAAATAATAAACGATTCAATGCAATATTATACTGTTAAATTGGTGTTGTTTACAATTTATATTTTTTTTGTTTATAGCGCAGAGTATCACGCGATACACCTAATAATTTAGAAGCTTTTGTTTGATTATAATTGCTCATTTGCAGGGCTTGCATTATAATTTGTTTCTCCACATCGTCCAATACAATTCCTTCTTCCGGAAAATTGAAAAAATAGCCGGTACTGTTATTTTTGAGTGGCTGTATATTATTTATTTCACCTGGCAGGCTGCTTACATGAAGTGTACTGCCCGATTGCAGAATTACGGCTCTTTCTACTACGTTACGTAATTCTCTCACATTACCCGGCCAGTTGTAGTGTTCCAGTAATTTTCTTGCATCCGGGTCGATGGATTTTATTTTTTTCCGAAACATATCGTTAAACATGGCAATAAAAAAATCGAGTAGCGGAGTAATATCCTCTTTCCGTTTACTCAATGGGGGAATTTCGATTTGAAAAATTTGCAAACGGTAATATAAGTCTTCACGAAAAGTTTTATTCTCGATAGATTCTTTTATGTTTTTATTGGTAGCGGCTATTATCCTTACATCTACCGGAATTTCTTTGGTTCTCCCCAATCGTAGTATTGTACGATTTTCGAGTACCCCTAAAAGTTTTATTTGTGTTGCCTGGTTTATTTCGCCTATTTCATCGAGGAAAACTGTGCCTCCATCGGCAATTTCAAACAAGCCCTTTTTTAGATTTTTAGCATCGGTAAATGCTCCTTTTTCGTGGCCAAACAATTCGCTTTCGAGCAGGGTTTCTGGTAACGATGAACAATTGATAGTAACAAAAGGCCTTGTTTTTCGGTTACTGTCGTTGTGAATAGCCCGGGCAAATACATCTTTCCCTGTCCCACTTTCTCCAAGCAAAAGAATGGTTGTTGCATCGGTTCGTGCAATTTTTTTCGAAATCTGGACAATTTGTTTCATTGCCGCTGACTGATGAATAATATTGTCGAATGTAATTTCTTCTTTTTGTTGCCTCCTAAGTAAAAGCAGCTCGTTTTTAATGTTTATTTTTTCTGAAATATTGTTAATAACAGAAAAAATTTCATCAAAAGTAAATGGTTTGCGGATGTATTCAAAAGCTCCCTTTTTCATAGCTTCAACAGCTACATCTACCGACTCGTAGGCTGTCATAAAAATTATGCATACCTCCTCGTTAAGTTCTTTAATTATTGGAATAACATCTATCCCATCTATTCCCGGCAAATGGTTATCTACAAAAACCACTTCGGGATAATGAGTTTCGAAGAGTTTTATACCTTCTTCGCCAGTTTCGGCAGTGAATATATTATGCCCTTTTGCACCAAGTTTTTTTTCAAACGACCAACGGATTAGTTTTTCATCGTCAATTACAAGTATTTTTAAAGGCTTCATCTTTATTTTTAGGTTTTGTAAAATATTAATTTCTTTAAAATCGAGTAGGTAAATAATTAAGATTTTAATTTAGGATTATGTCATTCAAAAGTTTTTACAACTATATATATAGTTATACATATGTAACAGGCAATGAGATAGTAAAGGTACAGCCACTTGTTTTGTTATTTTCAGCCCAAATATCCCCATCGTGTTTGTCGATAATATCTTTTACTATTGCCAAACCCAATCCGGTTCCCTCATTACGCGTAGTAAAAAACGGATGAAAGAGTTTGGATATGTCATCTTCCTTGATGCCTTTACCATTATCAACCACATAAATATGAATTGTTTTACCAGACGGTGTACCGCTGGTTTTAAACGTAATAGAACCCTTATTTGGTGTTGCCTGAATTGCATTTAATCCCAAATTTAACATTACATCTTCCATTTGTTGATGGTCGAACCTAAATAGAGGAATATCGTTTTGCAGTTCAAGATTAAAATGGATCTCTTTTTTATGAACCTGATTTTTTAAGAAAAAAACCAAGGATTTTATTGTCTCGTTCAGGTCATTCATTTCTAAATTCAGGTCTTTTTTACGGGAATATTTCAGAACATCTGAAACTGCATGATTTACCCTTTTCGCCTGCCTTTGAATTTCTTCAAGTATCGGAATATTCTGCTCATCGTTTGTTTCTGATACAATAATTTCAATAGCATTTGCAATTCCTGTAATCGGATTTCTAATTTCATGTGCTAATCTTGCCGCCATTTCTCCTATAGTTGCCAATTTGTATTTATTGCGCAACTCTTTATTATGAAATGTCTTTAACTCTTTCATCGTTTTTTGAAAGTTGTCCAACATCTCATTAAAATCTTTTCCAAGAATTCCCAATTCTTTTGTTTCAGGAATAGATAATCTTTTATATAAATTTCCATGATTTACTGCATTGATCGTTTCGTGAAAATTTAACAATGATTTCCGAATAAATTTATAATGCATAAAAATTACAAATCCAATAATTACAAAAACCATGGCTATGGTTGAAAAGAGACTTGCTTTTC
>DAOVTY010000197.1 GCA_030632865.1 Bacteroidota bacterium | reverse complement strand
ACTAACACTTGCCATTTTACCTTCGTAAAACCATGCAGGTTTAACAAACAGCCAAGTTTGTGTTCGTTTCCCGATTGAGTCGGTAACACGAATTAAAATATTGTCTGCCTGCACAAAAGTAACTCCTGCATTGGTTACAAGAGTTCCGGTATCCAACGGCTTTTGGAAATCCATATCGAACTCGCCAAAATGTTCGCGCTGCTCGGTTTTTGTTCCGAAATAGTGGTATTTAAAATTGAAATTAAATGAAGGGTCATCCATTTCTGCCGTTATGTTTTTTAGGTTGACATTTAATCCACCTTTGGAAAATGTTTGTTTTGTTCCCTGATATGTTTTGCTTTGATTTTCTCCCAATAGAATATTTGGAATTTGCTCAATCGGATAACCATAATAATTAAAACCATCGTGTTTAAAATCTACATCAACCGAAAGTATAGATTTGGTTAGATTGTGCTTGTAATAAACCTCTGCATTGTTTTTAGAGTACGGAGCATCTACTTTGTTGCCGCCTTCTAACGTAACATTGCCGTGCGACGAAAGATGTTTAGCATGTATCCCAAAAATAGAATTTTTTGAATTCACATTATTGAAAAAGAATTCGCCGTAAGGTTTGTTATAATTACCAACTCCGGCTCTGATTAATCCGTAACCGGTCTCCTTTTTTTGTGCGCTACTAATAGTAGCTGCTTTTAACTTATTCACCGAAAAAGTATTCAATATTGGCTGACTATTAATATTGTAATCGAATTTGGGTTGCTGATGTTCTGTTTCATCAATTTTTGGCATTTCATTTATTTTATGTGCATCCGAAATTGTAGGTTTAAATGCCTTTGTAACCTCCACTTCGCGGGTGAGACTTGTGTCTTGCTGCGCACTTGTTACAACTACTAAAAAAGTAAAAATTAGTATGAAAATATATTTGATATTATTGAGCATAGTTTCTGTTTTTAGTTTTGTTTAATTTCCATTTGAAATGAACTGTCGATTGCATTTTTCTCCTCCTCTACTTCTTTCGCTTCAATCTCATTTAGTTTTTTAATTGCTTCATTTTTAATTCCGTCAGTATCATTTCCATAGTTGTCAATTAAACTTTTTAAGGTGTGTTTTGCGGTAAATTCGTCTCCTTTATCGAGGTAAATATCGGTTAATAATAAAAACGAATTTCCAAGCCAAAACTGATAAGGCGAATTTTTATCTACAAAATCCATTATTTCGTCTTCTGCTTGTTGCTTTTTATTTTGTGTGTAATAAATTTCTGACACCAAATATTTGGCTTCGGCTCCCTGTTCAAATTTAGTGTCTGCCGAAACAGATATTAATCCGGGTAGTGCTTTTCCCGGTTGATTTAATTCGTAATACGATTTTCCTTCGGTGTAATTCGCCTCACGAATTAATGCTTCGTTTGCAATGTCCGACTTTTTAATTTTACCGGCAGCGGCAATTGCCATTTCATATTTTTTAAATATTAAATTGCATCTCATTTGTCCGGTATTTGCCCTTAGTACATTCCATTTACTGCTCGCAAGTTTTTCTAGGCGGTTAAACATTTCAAGCGACTCATTATACTTTTCGGCATTGTAAGTTAATTCAGAAGCTCGCGAAAGAGCCGGTTCGCTGAAAACATTATCGCGTTGCTGTGTTACAAAAGTGTAATGTTTATTTGCCTCTAAATATTTACCCTCTTTGTAAAGCGTTTCGGCAAGATAAAAATTGGCATTTAAAGTGAAACTTCCATTTGGGTAGTTTTGTAAATATTTTTGCAATTGCGCGGCAGCATTTTCTCCTCCCGACATATAAATTCTTTCCGCAGCCATGTATGTTAGCGAGTCTTTTTCAGAAATTGTTACATTTATTTCGCTACCAAGATTATTGGTGTAGGCAAAATAAGCGTCGATATTATTTGTTTCTACATAACAGTTTTTTATACCCGACAAAGCAGCGCGAGACTCGGGCGAGCCAGCATAGTTTTCTACAACTTGTTTGTATTGCGACAATGAAGTTGCAAAATTGCCATTATTGAAATTTATTAATCCGAGCTGAAGTAATGCTTTTCTATGAAAATTGCTTCGAGGGTAGTTAGCAATAAGAATTTTATATTGTTTTGCCCCCTCAGAACCTTTGCCAGTTCTTTCGTAAGCACGACCAAGTTCATAAAGTGCATCGTCCTGATATTCAGAATCTGGGAAATTAGCAAGTAGCATTTGAAGATTCGATATTTTTTCTTGTTGCTTGCGTTGCAGACCATTACAAAAAGCAATTTGGTAAAGAGCGTAATCTGCTTCGTATGTTTTCATTCCATACGATTGGTTATAATTTTCTATAGCTTTTGCGTAGTTCGTATTCAAAAAATAGTAATCTCCAATTCTGTTAAACGCATCTCCAACTTTATTTGTATGTGTATTTTTTGTACGGTTTACATAAGTTTTAAAATGCAAAACTGCCGATTCGTAATCTTTTATTTTGAAATATGAGTAAGCCAAGTTGTACTCGGCATTTTTGTATTCATTCAATTTATTTGCTTCCGGTATTCCGTTAAACCTTTTGTAAGTTGAAATTGCATTATTATAATTGCCAACCAAATACAATGCTTCGGCTTTCCAGAAAAGTGCACGGGCATTTATTTCTTTGTCGTATTTACCGCTCTCCAACGAAATATTAAATAGATCTATTGCCTGATTGTATGCCAAATTATTAAACAATTCTAATCCACGGAAAAATGTTACACGCTGGTAGGCACGTAAAATTGTTGGCGTTTTGTTCTCTATTTTTTCAATTGAACTAATGGCGTCTTTATAATTTTGCGTAACCATGTAAACTTCAGTAAGAATTTTGTACGCCTCTGAATTTCGCTCCGAATTCGGATAAAGAGAAATATATTTATCGAATGCTTTTATTGTTTCGTTGAAAGGAGAGTAGGAAAGTTCGTAAGTAAGTTTTGCATAATTAAATAGTGCATCTTCTTTAATTTTTTCGTTGAAATCGAACTCAGAAGCGGCGTTGTAAGCTAGTTTGGCTTTTTCCTTTTCATCAGTTTTAATGTAACAATCTGCAAGATGATAATATGCATTTTGCGCCATTTCGTCCTTCCCTTTTGTGGCATTTTCAAGTAGCGGTGCTGCTTTATCTAAACTTTTAGTACTGTAGTAGCAGTACCCCAGAATGTAATTTTCTTCGCGGGTTTTTAATCCTGCCTCATCAAAATAGGTTTCTAAATATGGAATTGCATTTTGGTATTCTCCCAAATGAAAGTAGGAGTCGCCAATAATTTTCGAAAGCTCGGTTTTATGTTCCTCTTCAACTTCGTCAATTATCGGAGTTGTATAACTTACCACATCGCCGTATTTTTCTTGTTTGTAGTATATATGACTCACGTAAAGTGGTATAACCTTCGAATAAGCCGGATCGTTATTTAATTTCGTAAATCCCTCTAAAGCAGCCTGGAAATTATTTTGCAAATACATAATATGTGCCCAGTAATAAGTTGCCGGTTTGCTGTAAATATTATTGGCATCTTTTATTTCATAAAATTCTTTTTTTGCCTCGTCAAGTTTGTCGGTAATTAAATATGAGTACCCCATTTGGTATTGAAGCTTTATTTTATCTTTCTCAGAAAGGTCGTTTTTGTCAATTGCAGAAAAAGTTCGCAATGCCGGAGTGTATTGTTTTTTCTCGAACTGGTAATTACCGTAACTAAAATACGCATTGTTTATATACGGACTTTCGGCATATTTTTTTACAAAGTTTTTTATTAGTTTGAATCCAGAATTGTATCCTGCATTAAGTGCCGAAACTGCTTTGTAATACTCTGCCTCCGAATAAATCTCCGATTTGGCTTCAACCTTCTTTTGAATTTTTTCAAATTCTATAAAAGATGCGATATATTTTCCATTATCAAAAAGCTGTTTTGCAACTTCAATTTCTTTCTGAACATTCTCGTAATAAGCTGTTTGCTGAGCTTTGAGATTAAACTGAATCAATAAAAAAATAGATAAAATATACGATATATGAATTGTTTTCATGCTTTTGATTGTTTCATTATTAATGAATTCACTTTAATTAACGAGTTGTTGTCTGTTTTCTTTTTCGAAATACGATTTAATTTCCCAAAATAGGTTAATCTGTTTTGCGAACGGTTTAAAACTGTTGTAATTTCTTAACATGAAACTGTTTATTTCTTTCGTTTATTATATCGAAGGTTAAATATTTTAAGTTTATTTTGGAAACAAATCATAAATATGGTGAATAACAAGGTTATAGAATTAATTGATGTAGATATTTTTCAGCGAGAAAATTGTATTCTTTCTGGTGTAAATTTGCAAATTGAATCTGGTGAATTTGTTTACATTATAGGGAAAGTTGGAACCGGAAAATCTAGTTTATTAAAAACGTTAAATGCTGAAATTCCACTGGTTTCGGGTACCGGAAATGTTTTAGGGTTTCAGCTTTTTAAATTGAAACATAAAGATATTTCTGAATTACGTAAAAAACTGGGTGTGGTTTTTCAAGATTTTAGGTTATTAACCGACCGTAATGTTTATGATAATCTTGCATTTGTTTTAAAAGCCACTGGCTGGAAAGACAATAATGAGATTGATAACCGTATTGAGGAAGTATTGAAAAGTGTGAGTGCTTTTGATAAATCTAAAAAGATGCCACATGAGTTGAGTGGTGGCGAACAGCAACGAGTTGTAATTGCGAGAGCCATTTTAAATAGCCCCGATATTATTATTGCTGATGAACCAACCGGAAATCTCGATCCTGAAACTTCAGCAGAAATTCTTGATTTATTTATTCGCCTAAACAGAAAGGGAAAAACTGTAATTATGGTTACCCACGATTATGCATCTATTGCAAATAAACCGGCTCGCACTTTGGTTTGCAAAGATGGAAAAATTGAAGATTCGGCAGTAAATGAAACAATGGTAGATTTTGAGGGATTGCTGGAGTTGAATGATTAATTTTTTACGTTATGCCGAACTTGATTCATCATCTAAAAAGGATGAGTAAATTTCTACCAAAATTTTTTCCTCTTTTTCCCAGGTCAATTCTTTAGCTGCGAATATTAAGTTTTTTTGCCAAAGCTCTCTCTTTGTTTTATTGAAAAGAGCATCTTTAATTTTATCTGCCAACTGTTCTGGCTCTAAGGTTGAAGTAATTTCACCTATTTTGTATTGATTTACAATGGCTGCCATTTCGGGTAAATTGGTAACCAGCACCGGAACTTGTGCCCGAATGTAATCGAACAATTTATTTGGTAGTGCAAAGCGGTAATTCAATCCTAAATCTTCCTCTATCGAAAGTCCTAGGTCGGCTTGCGGAGTGAGTTTTGCAAGTTCTTCAATTGTTAAGCGTCCTGTAAATTCAACCTTGTTTAGAAGCTTTTCTCTTTCAACTAAACTTTCTAATAGTGATTTTATATCACCATCGCCGGCAATAATTAATTTGGCGTTGTCAATAAATTTCATTGCTAAAATGGCTTGCTCCAAACCTCTCCCAATATTTATAGCACCCTGATAAAGAATAATTTTAGTGCTGTTTTTACGCTTTGTAATCGGGGTTTCTATTGCTACCGGAATATTACGTACAACTTTAAAATCAGTACCATATTTTTCGTTATAAATTTTGGCAATTGAATTACAAACTGTGTAGGTATATTTTATTTTAGGTAACATTTTTTGCTCTAGCCAATACCAAACTTGCCGTACTTTTGGGCGGTTAATTAGCTCAGGTACTTCGGTAAAATACTCGTGACTGTCGTAAACTAATGGTCTGTTTTTAATTTTTGAAGCGATAAAATTTGCGGTTAACGTATCCAAATCGTTTGCAAGTAGCACATCGAACTTCGCAAAAAGCAGAAAAAAAAGCAACCTGAAATTATATTCAGCATAAAAAAGTGCTCCGGTTTTAAAAAATAAACTGAAACGTTTGGTCTGATAATTTCGTTTGGCGATATCAGGACTTACAGTTAATTTTATGACAGTTAATAAAACACGAGAATCTAGATAATTTAGCTTATTACGTTTTTTATGTGCCCTGTTGGCGGAAACCAAGTCGTTGGTT
>DAOVTY010000256.1 GCA_030632865.1 Bacteroidota bacterium | reverse complement strand
ACTACATTTTAAAAAATAATAATTTAACCGGCCAATTATTATTTGCCGACGGTGGCGAAAATTTAGGTCAAAAAGAATAAGTATAATGGCTAAAATACGCGTAAAAAACCTTTTAATAAGAACCTACATTGGATTTAATCCTGAAGAGTTGATTAATAAACAAGATGTTATTATTAATATCGAAATACAAACAGACATTCCGGATGCTACATTAAAAAACGATGAGCCGGTAGATATTCTGGATTATAAAACCATCACAAAAAAGATAATTACTTTGGTTCAAGAAGGACGATTTAAATTACTGGAGGTTCTCACAAAAAATATCCTCGATTTAATAATGGAGCATGAAAAAGTAACCAGCGCAAAGGTTGAAGTTGACAAACCGCATGCATTACGTTTTGCAGAGTCGGTTTCGTTAGAAATGGAGGTAAAAAGATGAATATTTGCATTATAGGAATTGGATCTAATATCGACGCAGAAACTAATATTCCCAAAATGCTTAAAATATTAGAAACAAAAATGACAATCTTGAAAATTTCTACATTTCATAAAACAAAACCAATAGGAATTATTAATCAGCCTGATTTTACAAATGGAGCCGTAAAAATTGAAACTAATCTAAACAGACAAGACTTAAATAATATCTTAAAAACCATTGAAGATAAAATGGGACGCAACCGAACATTACCAAAATCGGGTCCACGTTGTATAGATCTAGATATTGTTGTATGGAATGGAGAGATTGTTGACAAAGACTATTACTCGCGCGATTTTTTACAAAAATCTGTTGGCGAATTAACCGAGTAAAAAGTCATAGTATAATTTCGGAAAACTTCCTAAATTTGCAAAAAATAGTTGAAATGGTTTTTTATAAAAAAGCAATTATTTCCTTCCAAAGTAAATTTGAGAATATTAAAAATCGTGATTCTTTTGCGATTTAATATTTAACCTTCAATTACTTCAATTTTTACCTCAATTTTAATATTTCAATTTTATCTTAATTACATTTATTATGGAACTACCTTTTGCAGAATCATATAAAATAAAAATGGTTGAACCTATTTACCGTAGTAGTCGCAAACAACGAGAAGAGTGGATAAAAGCTGCCAACTATAATTTATTTAACCTGAAGAGTGAGCAGGTTTATGTAGATTTATTAACCGACAGTGGCACTGGCGCAATGAGCGACCAACAGTGGGCGGCAATAATGACAGGCGACGAAAGTTACGCCGGTTCATCATCATATTTTAACTTAAAAAATAGCATCAAAGAAATTTTTGGGTTCGAACACTTCTTACCAACACACCAAGGAAGAGCAGCTGAAAATGTACTTTTTTCTGTACTAGTAAAAAAAGGCGATGTAATCCCCGGGAACAGTCATTTCGACACCACAAAAGGTCACATCGAATTCAGAAATGCCAGCACCGTTGATTGTACAATAGACGAAGCATTTGATATAGAATCCAATCATCCTTTCAAAGGAAATATTGATATAATTAAACTTGCAAAAGTCTATTCAACTATTGACACCAAAAAGATACCGATGGTAATTGTAACGATAACTTGCAATACTTCGGGAGGACAACCGGTTTCTTTGAAAAACATGCGCGAAATTTACAAACTATCTAAAAAATATGGAATAAAAGTAGTTTTCGATTCTGCTAGATTTGCAGAAAATGCATGGTTTATACAGCAACGCGAGGAAGAATATCACGATAAAACTATTAAACAAATTGTTGCCGAAATGTATTCGTATGCCGATGCAATGACAATGAGTAGCAAAAAAGATGGCATCGTAAATATTGGCGGTTTTATGGCAATGAGAAACGAAGATTTGTATAACCAAGCTTCAGTTTTTAATATTATGTTCGAGGGATTTAATACATATGGCGGAATGGCAGGCCGCGACATGAATGCTCTGTCTGTGGGATTGCACGAAGTTACCGACGGACATTATCTTGGAAATAGAATAGAACAAGTTAGATATCTCGGTGATAAATTAATTGAGTGGAAAATTCCGGTTCAAAAACCAATTGGCGGGCATGCAGTTTTTATTGATGCCACAAAATTTCTTCAACACGTTAATAAAGAAGAATATATTGCACAAACTTTAGCCATTGAATTATATATAGAAGCTGGTGTTAGAGGTGTTGAAGTGGGTACTCTTCTTGCTGACCGAGATCCAATAACAAAAGAAAATAGGTATCCCCGACTAGAAATGTTACGACTTGCAATTCCGCGCCGTACGTACACAAATAATCACATGGATGTGGTTGCCGTGGCTTTGAAGAATATTTTTGATAGAAAAGATAATATTACAAAAGGATTTAAAATATTGAGTGAAGCTCCGATTATGAGACACTTTTCGGTAAAATTACAAAGAGTTTAAATTTATTAGTCGTGCTTTGATTTAAACTCAAAGCATGACTTAATATCTGTGCGACTCTAAAATTCGCCAGAATAATGTTGAATAAACTGTTCGAAGTTCATTGAAAAAGGCTCGCCCAGATTCTCCTCGTATTTTGCAGAAAAAGATTTAAAATTAAATTTTGCAAGATGACTATTATTCGCTTTTTGCAATGCCCAAATTTGCAAATAAATTGCCTCTTCATTTAAATCATCGTAATCTAAAATTCGTTTCGAAATTGAATCGACACCTTCTAAATTTTTCTCTTTTATATATATCTTAGCCAAATTCAATAGATTATCGATAACCTGGCTTCCAGTATATCCCCGAATATCGTCGAGCCAATTCCAACTAATTTCTTTTAATAAACTACCTTTTTTAACTAACACAAAAAAGGTTTCAAGTTGTTTTCTCGACATCCCCCCAACCATATTACAAAGATTAATTGCTTCTACATAATCGCTAAAAAAAGGCTCATTAATTTTTGTGGTGAGATATCTGTTTTGAATTATAATCTCAATACCATCAATATTATTTAAAATTTTCCGTAATTTATTTAGGGTAACTGCGCGATTATTCGCAATTTTTTTAGGATCAATTCCTGACCAGAGTTGCTCATTTATGTCTGATATTTTTGCTCCAATTCCATTTTTTAACGTGTAAAATAATACAAACAAAAACAGCTCTTTTACTTTAGGTGTAAATAATGTTGTAATATTTTCGCCACTATTATTTATCGCTTTAAATTCGTTAAATAGTTTTATTTGATTGAAAGAGTCCGATTCAGGCAAATCAATAAATAATTGGCTGTTTTCTATTTTTTGTTTTTTAATTCGAACAAATAAAACAAAAATTAGTAGTAAAATTATTACTAATCCTAAAATGAAAAATCCTCTACTTTTAATAAAAAAGTTCTTATCACCATCAGCAACAAAAAGTTGAACATCTTCATTTAAAGCTAATCTATTTATCTCCTCTTTTCCCAAAGGTCTGTTCCAAAAATATAGATCATCGGCATAACCACGCAAGCTGGCACCCTCGGAAAGCGCACTGCCTAAAAGTATATTCCCAGTTCCTGAGAATGGAGGATGACCTTGTGAGCTTCCAATATTTTTCCCATTTAGAAAAATGGCTTGCTCTCCTGTTTCAATAATATAACGCCACACTAGATGATGCCAAATGTTGGGTTGCAGAATCTTCTCCGAAATATAATCGTTTCCCCAAAGTCCGAAATAAGGATGTCCTGAACGTAAAATTAAATGCAATCCGCGCCTATATTCACGCTCATAATTACCTAAAATTGCATTATCTCCAAATTCTAAAATTTCGGTAAATTTTACAAAACAGCTGACCGTAAAACTACTGTTACGCAACTTAAATTGCTCTGGATTACCTAAATTAAGACTTGCATTTTCAGGTAATTTAATTACATTTCCTCTTTCAATATCCTCACTAAAACTAAAATTATTACCTTTAAAAATAACTTGAGGATCAATCTCGTTTTTAATAAATTTTTCAAATTTAAAACTCCCTGTAATTCCTTCTCCAATTTCAATTGGAATAGCAATAATTGGATAAACATCTGGTATTTCCATTTCCCCAGTTATTACAATTTGTTCGGGTGTCATTTTATAACCAGGCGCAAATGGTATAAGCATTAACTCCTCACCTCCTCTATAAGGAAAACTAAACATACCTCCAGTAACAGAAATATCCTGATTTTTCCAATAAACCCTTTCAATGGTTTTTCCGGCAAATTTAACCGTTCCATTAACCCAGGGAAATGAATTAAGTTGTGTCGTAATAAAATCAAATTGAGAATACTTAGTTCCGGTAAAAACAAAGTTGGGACGCTTACCATACCGAGTCCAATTTTCGAGTAGAAAATTTATATAATCTGGAATTTGGTGACGGCTAATAGAACCAAGCAACTTTGTTGGTAGTTTATCAAAATCATCTATTAAAAAGAGCTCATT
>DAOVTY010000136.1 GCA_030632865.1 Bacteroidota bacterium | reverse complement strand
CTTGGAATTTTAGTGGTTATTGATAAACAAAGAGAAATATATTTTATCGACAATGTAAAATTTCACATCGATAAAGTTAAGAATTTAGGTACTTTTATTGAAATTGAAGCAATTGATAAAAACAAATCTATCGGAAAAAATAAACTACTTGAGCAATGTCAGTTTTACCTAGATTTATTTAAAATCCCAAAAAACGATTTAGTTTCGGTGTCGTATAGTGATTTAATGTTGAATGAAAACGAAAATTATTAGAATAGGAATGGGAAAATTAATATTAAACACTGAACGACTTAGAATAAGAAATTTAAAAATTTCTGACCTGTCAGATTTTCATTTTTATCGATCGAACCCCGAAGTTACAAAATATCAAGGATTTGATGTTTTTACACTTGAACAATCAGCAGAGTTTATTTACAGTCAGGTAAACAAGGAATTTGGAAAAGCAGGAGAATGGATTCAATATGGAATAGAAAATAAAAATACAAAAAAAATTATTGGAGACTGTGCCATTAAACTAGACAAAAACGATGTTAGAATAGCTGAAATTGGAATTACTATTTCGCATTTAGAGCAAAAAAAGGGTTTTGCAAAAGAGACATTAATTGCAATTTTAAATTTTTTATTTGGCATCAAAAATTTTCATAGAATTACCGAAATTGTTGATGCTAATAATATTGCTTCAATTAAATTATTAAATAGTATTGGATTTAAGCAAGAAGGGTATTTTAGAGAAAACATTTTTTTTAAAGGAAAATGGGGAAGCGAATATCAATACGCAATGTTAAAAAAAGAGTGGGAACAAATTAATAGTGTATTCACAAAAATGGGAGGAAAAACAACTAAATAAAAAACATTTCAAACTTTTCTATAAATAAAATAAAAGTAAAATATCGAATTACGAAAGTTCTTTATAATATTTTTTCACCCAACTTTCACCAAGCAACAACTCATATTTTTCAAGAAATTTTTCTGTTTCTCTTAAAGTTTTCTTAAAACATTTTGGAGTTTTATTGTAGTTGAAGAAACCATGAGACTGTTTTTTATACAGCACTAATTTACAATCGTTTTCGGCTTGTTTCATAACTTGTTTAAAGCGAACCACATTTTCAAATGGCACAGTTGCATCGGCTTTACCATGCATAATAAGTGTTGGCGGAACATTATCTGAAATATGATGAACAGGAGAAATCTCAAACTCGCGTCCTTGCATTTTTGTTTGTCCATAGCCACGTTTGCCCGTATCAACCACCGGATTATAAAGTACCAATGCAAAAGGAACTGATGAAAACGATAAATTATCAGACTTATCGTTTACACTTTTAATAATAGCAGTACAAGCAGCCAAATGTCCACCAGCAGAACCACCAGCAGCAACTATTTTACTTGTATCAATTCGCATCTCGCTACCATTCATTTTTAGATATCGTATGGCAGATTTTGCATCTTTTACACTTTCGAATGGTGTTGTACCAAAACGATTTTTTGTACGGTAATCAGCACAGATTGAAACAATTCCGCGCGATGCAAAATACTCTGCTTGCAGCTTAAATTGATCAGTACTTCCTCCTACCCAGCCACCGCCAAAAAAGAAAACAATTGCAGGCAGCTTCAAATTACCAGGAACTGCTGGCATATAAACCGTCATTTCCAGCGAATCGCCATCAACATATTTATAAATAAACGAGCTTTTATCAACGCTATAATTTTGAGCAAAAATTTGGGATCCTGAAAAAATTAGGAAAAATATGATTGCAATTTGTCGATTCCCCATTCTATAACTGAATAATTAATACTGTATTTTTATCGCCACGAATTATATCTACTAGTACAGTCTGACCAGCTTCAAGAGATTTTAGACGACTCATATAATCGTGAATACCACCAACTTTTTTACCATCGATTGCAGTAATTATATCACCTTTTTTCATTCCTCCTTTTTGGGCTGGTTTACCTTTCGTTACAGCATCAATTCTTAGTCCTCGACTTTCCATTCCAGCAAAATCAGGCATAATTCCAAAAGTAATTTTTAAAGTACCGCCTCTACTTCGTTGAAATTTAGGACCAGCTTCCTGAAACGTTAATACGCTGTCGCGGTTTGAAACTTCGTTTAACAAAGCATAAGTATATTCTGTTACTTTCTTTGCTCCTTCAAAATTAATAAACTCAACATCATCTATTGGAGTGTGATAATCGGCATGAGCTCCGGTAGAAATAAAGAATACTGGAATATCCTGAAGATAGAATGATGCATGATCCGACGGACCAATTCCTTCGGGCGACATTGCAAGTTTAAATCCGGTATTAAATTCGTTCAAAATATCCTCAGCCTCTTTAGACGTTTTTGTACCTCCAATACTCAATCCATTTAACGTTGAATCGAAACGACCAACCATATCAAGATTAAACATTGCAACCATCTCTTCTGTTTCAACCGGTGGTTTTGCTGTAAAAGCTTTTGA
Organism: Bacteroidota bacterium; assembly: GCA_030632865.1. GTDB lineage: Bacteria > Bacteroidota > Bacteroidia > Bacteroidales > Prolixibacteraceae > Draconibacterium. The sequence continues at coordinate 5,801 of DAOVTY010000136.1, read as the reverse complement.
ACCGACCAAACCCATCTCTTCAGCTCCAAATGCCACAAATATAATGCTCCTTTTATTGCTTTTTTCAGCTGCAACTTTTTCTGCTAATTCGATTATAGCAGCAACACCAGATGCATTATCATCGGCTCCATTGTGTACCGCAATTGTGTCAACTGCACGCGATCCAGAACCAGGCCCGCCCATTCCAAGATGGTCGTAATGTCCGCCAACCACAACATATTGATTTTTCAAATTTTCATCTGTTCCACGAACTACAGCAACGACATTTTGCGTTTCTGTCTCTTTCTGAACTACATTTATATTTACTGCAACTTTAGTTTCTACTTGCAAACTAATAGGTTTATTATTCTCTAATATTTTAGCTTCCAACAATTCTATTGTTTCTCCCGAATTTGCCAAAATTTCGTTTGCAACTTCACGCGTAACCTGCATAATTGGGAATGAATATCGACGACTATTTTTATCGAAGAAAAGTGATGACAATTCATCTTTCTCATTAAACTTTGTACCTGCAACTAAAATAAGCCCGGCAGCATTATTATCTGAAGCTATCAATGCTTTTGCCCTTTCAGAAGAAAACTCAACAAATGGGCTTCGTGCATTTTCCAAATCAGGGTCGCCCTGCAATGCTAAAATCCATTTCCCGGCAACATCAACTCCTTCAAAATCATCCCACTTAATAGTATCTATATCAACTTGCAAACCAAAACCTGCAAAAACTACCTGCGCTTCTACTTCTGTATTTGCAGAGAATGCGTACGGAAGAAAATCTTTTTCAGCCTCAAAAGATTTATCATTAATATTTAAAGTGTTTCCATGGCCAAGTTCTGCCGAAGTTAGCAAGCCAAATTTTTGAAATCCATTGTTGCACATCAATTCAAGTCCTGCATTTTCAAACTTATCGCGTATAAATTGTGCTGCTAACAAATCTCCCTCTTTACCCGGCTTACGTCCCTTTAAGGAGTCTGATGCCAAATATTCTATATTCGCTCTTAAATCTTCAATTGTAATTTCAGGATTACTTTTTGTACCACACGCTACAACAATCAACACTAATGCAACAAAAATAAGTAACTTCATTTTTTAATAATTTTAATATTAATAACAACATTAATTTGTTTAATCGGTTATTATCTAGTAAAAAATAAAGTGCAATAATACACATTAATCGTTATATAAAAAAAGGAGTTTGTATATTTACCAGCTCTTAAAATTTGAATAAATTGATATCATTCGGAATAAATAATTGGTTTATAATTTTGGTTGCTATAATAGCTGCAACCGCTGGTACTACCCTGCTTCTTTACTTCAAGAATAAAGATAACAAGGAGCTATCAAAAACTCAGGTTATAATATTAGCAACTCTACGTTTTTTATCGTTTTTTACAATAGCAATTTTACTACTTTCTCCGTTTATTAGCAACCTTAATAAAATTACTAAAAACCCTATTATTATTACTGCTTGGGATAATTCAAGTTCGATGATTTCCACACAGGATTCGATAATTATAAATTCTGAAATCACAAATATTAGAGATGCAATTTCAAGTAATTTAGAAGATAACTATTCTGTTATTGAATATACATTTGGTGCAAGTACTAATACAATTAACCAATTAAATTTTGGCGAAAAAAAATCGGATTACAGCGAAGTAATTTCATCTATTGCCAACAATCATTTTAACGAAAATATTGGTGCTGTGATTATTGCCGGAGATGGCATTTATAATCAAGGCAAAAATCCGGTTAACCTGCTGAGTGACATTAACTTTCCAATTTATACAATTGGTTTTGGAGACACAACCAAAGTTGTGGATGCAAGAATTCAAAACGTTCAGGTTAATCGAACTTCATTCTCAGGAAATCGTTTTCCAGTTGAAATTGATGTTCATCTTTCAAAACTAAATAATAAACCTCTAAAACTATCTATAATTCAAAACGATATAGAACTTGCAAGTTTGATGATTACACCACCAAATGACAATTTTTTGTTTTCTACTGAATTTATTTTAGAGGCAGGAAATCCGGGACTAAAACATTTTGAAGTAAATATTGAAAAAATAGAAAACGAACAAAATATAAAAAATAATAGTTCTGAATTTGTAATCAATGTTTTAGAAAATAAACAAAAAATATTGATCTTATCGGACGGAGCACACCCTGATATTGGAGCTATAAAAAACACACTCGATTTACAAAAAACATACGAAGTATCAGTATTTACAGAAGAGCCTTACCCTGTAAATATTTCAGATTTTAATTTACTAATACTTAACCAGTTGCCAACTTCTGGAAAATCGGTTGCCGAAATAATTAAAAGTGCTGAATTATACAGAATACCAATTCTTTTTATTGTGGGTAACAAAACTTTTTTACCACAACTAAATATGCTTGCGCAGGGAGCTACCATAACTCAACTTGCCGGAACAGGTGAAGCGGCGCAGGCAACAATAAATCCAACTTATGCAACTTTTAAAATAAGTGAAGAATTTAAAGAGTTACTGCCCAAATTCCCACCATTGCAAGTTGCTTACGCCGACTTCAAACTGGAACCTGAGTTTACAACAATTCTATATCAGAAAATTTTGAACATAGAAACTGCTAAAGCTCTTATTGCTACAGGTTATAAAAATGGTAGAAAAATCGGATTTATATTTGGTGAAGGAATATGGAGATGGCGTTTGTACGATTACTATGCTAATCAAAATCAAAATCAATTTAACGAGCTAATTAATAAATTGATACAATACCTTGCACTGCGTGAAAATGAGGATAATTTTATTTTAGAATTCAAACCTGTTTACACCGAAATTGACGATGTTATATTAAATGCCGAAGTTTATAATGATGCTTTTGAAAGAATTACATCTGAGGAGGTTAATATTGAAATTCAAAATACAAATGGAGAAAAATTTGATTTTACTTTTGATGTGCAAGGCGAAAAATATTATCTGAATGTCGGACATTTACCAACGGGCGATTATAACTTTGAAGCTAATGTAAAGATTGGAAAAGAGACATTTAACGAAATCGGAAGTTTTACTGTTATTCCTGTAAACTTTGAAGATGTTGTTACCCGAGCCAATCACAACATGTTGTACCAATTAGCTGCACAAAGTGGGGGGCAGTTTTATATGCCAAATGAAATAGAAAAGCTAATTACGGAGATAAAAAATAACAATCAATTAAAAGCAACTACCTATTTTCAAGAGATGGTGCACGAGATTTTAAACTTACGATGGTTGTTCTTTATTATGTTGCTTTTATTAAGTGTGGAATGGTTTTTGAGAAAGTTTTGGGGTATTTATTGAGAAGGCTTAAGATTGTTAGATTTTAGTAGTAAGACAGAAATATAAAAACATGCGGCAAAAACAGAGAGAAGTAATAAATTTTATCATAGTATTAATTTTGATTACTATTTCTGTTTCATGCGTTTCAATCAAAACAATTATAATTGAAATTCCACAGCCATCTAAAAAGGAACTTCCACCAAACATTCAAAGCTTAACTTTGGTTAACAGAACTGTTGACGAATATTATAATAATCTTGATACCGACTCGCTACAAAAAATATTTTATAAAGAAAATTTCAACTACGATACAATTATTAACGATATTCAAGCAACCGACACAACCCTAAAAGCCTTGGGAGAACTGCTTTTTGAATCGGGTAGATATGATTTTGTGATTCCTGAGGATAGATTTTTAGAGTTCGATAAAAACTCGTTTTTAAACTTGCCAATGCCGTGGGAAGAGGCAAATGAACTTTGCGAAATTTATAATACCGATGCTGTTTTATCTTTAGACTACTTTAAAACACAAGTTTCAACCAATTATAAAAAAGAGAGTTATTACGACCCGTCGCGTGATGGTTTTACGTTTATATCGTATGCTCAGATGAAAATTAGTTACGAAGCACTTTTTAGAGTGTACGACCCAAATATTGAGAAAGTAATTTTGCAAGAATTTATTAGAGATACTGTTATTTGGGATGATATGGACAGTTCAACCGGTGAGTTATTCGATCGTTTTACTCCAGTTAAATCGGCATTAAGCGAAGTGGGAATTGCAATAGCACTAGACTTCTCTGACATAATAAGTGTAAATTGGCGTAGGGATAGTAGAAAACTTTTTGTTGGAAACGACTCAGATTTAAAAAAGGCAGCACCTTTTGCCGAAAGTAATAATTGGGAACCTGCAATGGCAATTTGGAAAGAGATTGTGGAAAACACGAAGTCTAAATCGGTAAAAAGTAAAGCCGAATTTAATATTGCAGTTGGATATGAATTGCAAGGAGATATAAACGAAGCAATTTCATGGGGTTTAAGATCATACGAAACTATGTACCACCAAGTTACTTACATTTATCTGGAAATTTTAAAGCGTAGAAAATATTCATTAAAAAGAGAACAGCGATGAAACAAATTAATTTCCTTATTCTTATTCTGTTAATAACTATTTCGTCGTGTACAGTTTATAAAGAATATGCTATTGACATTTATAAACCGGGAGAAATTGCCGTTCCTCCAAATGTTCAGAATGTAGCTTTAGTTTATCGTAATTTTAAATATTCAGGCGATAAATATCAGAATTACTATAAAGACGATAACCAGCTTAAAAAATCTAAAAACGACCCATCAAATTTAGATAGTATTTTGGTTAGTTATACTCTAAAAGAGATGGCATCTAATTTAAAAGCCAACAATACATTTGATCGTATTCATATTTTTCCGGGAATATTTAAACCTCACACCGGAGAAAAACTACCGGCTTTAAAATTCGATTTAATTAATAAATTAACCTCCGAAACTGAAACAGATCTGCTCATTTCATTGGAAACATTTTCTTATTTCTACTCTGAATACTCTGAGCAACAAAATATGCCAAAATCTAAAGAAGTTATTACGGCGGCAGTTTGGGCTGTTTATAACCCATTAACAGAGAAGATAATTGAGCGTAAAACAATGATTGATACAATATTTTGGAACAATTACGACGAAAATGGTAATTACCAAAAAGGTGCAAAATTACCACCTCGAGCAACGGCTTTAAAAGTTGCTTCGCAATTAGTTGGCGAAAATTATTCGAAACGGTTTTTTGCATCGTGGCAAACTGTTAATAGAATGTACTCTGTTCCATCACCAAACGATTTTACAATAGCTTCTGGCTTTGTTGAAAAAGGAGATTGGGACAATGCAATAAAAATTTGGATGAGATATACTCCTGACAAAAATGGGAAAATGGCAATTGAAGCACGTTACAATTTAGCACTTGCCTACGAAATGAAAGATGATATTCTTACAGCTTGGAAATGGCTCTCTGCGGCACACAAACTTGCCGTATCATACAACAGTAAAGAGAGCATAAATATGATTGAAAAATATCAAAAAGTACTTGCTAAACGAAAAAGAGATATCGATCGTTTAAATGAAAGCTAAAAATGAGACACACTATTATAATAGCTTAAACTAATTAATATATATTAAGATCTGATGCTATTAAACTATAAATTATTTTATTAAACCAATCTAATTCCGTCAGATTCAAAAAGAATAATTTTTTTGCGATAAAGTCCACCAATTGCTTTTTTGAAATTTTTCTTACTAATTCCAAACATTGCCTTTATCATTTCGGGCGAAGTTTTATCAGAAACTGCCATAAATCCATTATGCTCTTTTAATTCATTTAGTATTTTTTCTGAAATGGCATCTACTTTTTCGTAACCCGGTTTTTCAAGTAGACGATAAATTTTTTACTTAATCCTAAATATACTAATGTAACCCTTAGTTTTCTTTCCATTT
>DAOVTY010000179.1 GCA_030632865.1 Bacteroidota bacterium | reverse complement strand
GCAATTACACCTGGTAAATGAGCCGCCATTCCTGCTCCTGCAATTATCACTTTTATTCCTCTGTCTTTTGCACCTTTGGCAAATATTTCCACGGCTTCAGGCGTTCGGTGTGCCGATAAAGCATTCATCTCAAAAGGTATCTCAAAATCTTCAAGCAATTTTGCTGCTTTTGCCATCACATCTAAGTCTGATGTGCTTCCCATTATAATACTAACTTTTGGTTCCATATTTTGAATATTTTATTTTTAGTTAATCGAATTGTTTTGTTATTTTGTAACTTTTATTTTCAGAAGGCAAATTTACAGCAAATAAGCAACTTTTAAAAATCAATTCATTTAATAATGAAACAAGTTAAAGTACACGACAAAACATTTGAGCTTTATATTCCAAATGAAAAAATTACTTCAGTAGTTGAAGAGATGGCAAAAAAAATGAACGTAGAACTTGCCGATAAAAACCCTCTGTTTCTTTGTATTCTAAATGGCTCGTTTATGTTTGCGGCCGAGTTATTTAAAAGAATAGAATTAATTGAAACCGAAATATCGTTTGTAAAACTGGCATCGTACCAAGGCGATAAAACAACCGGAAAAGTTAAACAACTGATTGGATTAAACGAAGATATTGAAGGACGAACGGTTGTTATTTTGGAAGATATTGTGGATACCGGAATAACAATCACAAACATACAAGCTCAGTTAGATAAATTAAATCCGAAAGAGGTTTTAATTGCAACGCTTTTGTTAAAGCCCGATTCGTTGCAAAAAGAGGTTGATTTGAATTATGTGGGCATTGAAATTCCCAACGATTTTATTGTTGGATTTGGATTAGATTATGACGGTTACGGCCGTAATTTAGAAGATATTTACACAGTTATTAATAATTAAAACCTATTTAAAATGTTAAACATAGTATTATTTGGCCCTCCCGGAGCAGGGAAAGGCACTCAAGCAGAATTTCTAATTACATCTTTCGGACTCGACCATTTATCTACCGGCGACTTATTACGCAGCGAATTTGCAGCAGGAACAAAATTGGGACTTGAAGCAAAAAATTACATGGAAAAGGGAGAATTAGTACCCGACTCGGTTGTAATTGGTATGATAAAAAGTAAGTTGGAAAACAATACCAAATCCAAAGGATTTATTTTTGATGGATTCCCACGGACTGTTGACCAGGCGAAAGCGTTAGATGAATTGCTGAATGAAAACAATACTCCAATTTCGGGAATGTTAAGTTTAGAAGTTGACAAGCAAGAGTTGATAGACAGACTATTAAGCAGAGGAAAAGTTTCTGGCAGAGCTGACGACCAAAACCAATCGATAATTGAAAATAGAATTAATGTTTACAACGAAAAAACATTACCGTTAATTCAATATTACAAACCACAAAACAAACATTTTGGAATAAATGGCATGGGTAGTATCGACGATATTGCTAATAGGTTGAAGATTGTAATTGAGAAACTTTAGCTTAAAGTTACCAATACATAACCGTTGGCAAACATGTCAAAAAAAATCAATGAATAAAAAAGAAACAATACTTTATCTGATTTTAGCAACATTTGTTTTCATAAGCTGCGGCAAACAAAATACCGATATCTTTGTAAGCCCAATGGGGAATAATAACAATGATGGCACAAAGGAAATGCCTTTAGAAACCATAGAAAAGGCATTTGAAATAGTGGAAACAATAAGGGAAAGCAAGAATATAACCATATCAATACACTTATTAGAAGGTGATTATCATCTGTCAAACCCTTTGTTAATAACAGCCAGACTGAATAATATCTCAATTATTGGTGAGAGTGTAGATAAAGTAAGTATAAAAGGCTCAACAATACTTAACACAAACTGGAAGGCTTTCAATGAAAATGTTTGGGTTACCGACGTTGAGAATGAAATTGATTTTAATCAGCTATTCATTAATGGTGAAAAACAAATATTAGCAAGATATCCCAATTTTGATAAAAATGGAGGTTTCTGGCAAGGACATGCCGAAGACGCCATTGCAAAAGAACGGATAGCTACATGGAAGAATCAGGAGGGAGGTTACGTACATGCCATGCACAAAGGGCAATGGGGAGGTTTCCATTACCAGATAACAGGTATTGATATTAATGGAGAGCTTACCCTTATTGGTGGACATCAAAACAATCGACCTTCGCCAATGCATCCTAAACTAAGAATGGTTGAAAATATTTTTGAAGAGTTGGATAGTGAAAAAGAATGGTATTTCGATAAAAAGGAAATGAAGCTTTATCTATGGGCTGCTGCCTATATAGATTTAAATACTGCCAATATAGAGGTGTCTACATTAAAACACCTGATAGAAGTACAAGGAACTAACGCAAATCCGGTTAAGAATGTCAAAATAGAAGGAATACGTTTTGAACATGCTAAACGTACTTTTATGGAAGAATACCACCAGTTGTTACGTAGCGACTGGACTATTTACCGTGGAGGAGCCATATTATTTGATGGTACAGAAAATTGTGATATTTACGATTGTGAATTTACCAATCTAGGCGGCAATGTGATATTTATAAATGGATACAACAGAAATACAGAAATTATTGGCAACCGTATATACAACTGTGGAGCATCGGCTATCAGTTTTGTAGGCGATTCTACCGCAGTACGCTCACCTTCTTATCAATACAGCGAATTTATCCCAATTGAGAATATTGACACTATTCGTGGACCTGCCAATGACTTGTATCCTGCCGATTGTAAAGTAGAAAATAACCTGATTTATAAAATAGGACGCATTGAAAAGCAGGTAGCAGGAGTTCAGATATCCATGGCAATGAAAATTCAGGTGAAAAACAACAGTATTTACGATGTGCCTCGTGCCGGAATCAATGTAAGTGAAGGTACTTGGGGTGGGCATATTATTGAATATAACGATGTGTTTAATACTGTTTTGGAATCGGGCGACCACGGCTCTTTCAACTCCTGGGGCAGAGACCGTTTTTGGCATCCGAAATGGGACGTAATAGATAGTTTGGTACATGCAAATCCTAAAATGCCTTATTGGGATGCAATACATACTACAATTATCCGCAACAATCGTTTTCGTTGTGACCACGGTTGGGATATAGACCTTGACGATGGCTCATCCAATTATCATATATATAATAACCTTTGCTTGAATGGAGGCATCAAACTTCGTGAAGGATTTTATCGGGTAGTTGAGAATAATATCATGGTAAACAATGGCTTTCATCCACATGTTTGGTTCGACAACAGTGAAGATGTTTTTAAAAAAAATATAATGATGACCAAACATTTTCCTATTTGGTTAAGAGGATGGGGCAAAGAGGTTGATTTTAATCTGTTTCCCGATTCTGTTTCATTAGCTTTAGCTCATGAAAAAAACACAGATAAAAACAGTTTATACGGCAATCCGATGTTTAGAAATCCGGAAAAAGGGGATTTCACAATTGAAGAAAATTCACTTGCACTAAAATTAGGATTTAAAAACTTTCCTATGGACAAATTTGGGGTTCAAAAACCCGAACTAAAAGCCATTGCAAAACAACCTGAAATCCCAGAATTGAATATTGTATCATTTCAAAATAGGGGAAAAAGAATTAAAGTGTGGTTGGGAGGTACGCTTAAAAACATTGAAACACCTGAAGAACAATCAGCATCGGGTTTGTTTAGCATGGATGGAGTTATTGTTTTGAAAGTAAAGGAGAGCAGTAAATTAGCAAAATCAGGAATAAAAGATGGCGATGTTATTGTTGGAATTGAAGGTGAAAAAGTTAATAATATATCAGAATTGCTTATTAAGTATAAAGAAAACCTTTGGCACGGAAGTATAAATCTGAACATTATACGACACCAGAAGGAGATTAATGTTTCGATAGAATTAAAATAAAATATTATGGCTGAATCGAATTTTATAGATTACGTAAAAATCAATTGCAAATCGGGGAACGGCGGAGCCGGTTCGCACCACATGCGGCGTGAGAAATTTGCTGCTTTTGGCGGCCCCGATGGTGGCGATGGCGGTAGAGGCGGTCATATATTTATAAAAGGGAATAAACAAATGTGGACTCTCCTTCACCTAAAATATCGAAAACATATAAAAGGCGGAAATGGCGATCCGGGAGGAAAATCGCGAAGTTCTGGTGCCGATGGAGAAGATGTTGTTTTGGAAGTTCCGCTAGGTACAATTGCAAAAAATGCCGAAACCGGAGAAGTTTTGTTCGAAATTACAGAACACGACGAAATTAAAATTCTTGCAAAAGGAGGAAAAGGTGGCAGGGGAAACGATCATTTTAAAACTCCAACAAACCAAGCTCCAAGTTACGCACAACCTGGCGAGGAAGGTGTAGAGGAATGGAATATTCTGGAGTTAAAAGTACTTGCCGATGTTGGTTTGGTAGGTTTCCCGAGTGCCGGAAAATCAACACTTTTATCTGTGGTTTCTGCTGCACGACCGAAAATTGCAGAATATCATTTTACAACACTCGTTCCAAATTTGGGCATTGTTGGGCATCGCGAACAACATTCGTTTGTAATGGCAGATATTCCAGGTATTATTGAAGGTGCAAGCGAGGGTAAAGGTTTGGGATTGCGTTTTTTGCGACACATAGAACGAAACTCAATGCTACTTTTTATGGTTCCGGCAGACAGTGACGACCACTTAAAAGAATTCAAAATTTTAATGAACGAACTTGAGAAATATAATCCCGAGTTATTAGACAAACAACGTTTTCTTACAATCAGTAAATCAGATATGCTCGATCAGGAGTTAATGGATGAAATAAGTGCTGAATTAGAGGGGATTCCTCATATGTTTTTTTCGTCGATAACTAGAGATAGAATTCCACAGTTAAAAGATAAAATTTGGGGTATTTTAAATAGTTAAATGGAGTGGCTGCAAAATATATTAGAATTTGATAAAGAGCTGTTTTTGTACTTAAACAGTTTCCATAATAATTTTTGGGATACAATTATGTTAATGGTAACCCGCAAAGAAACTTGGGCTCCATTATATTTAATTATCATTTTTTATGTTGTAAAAAATTACCGCAACAAATCTATTCTTATTTTGCTTTTTATGGGTTTAACCATTTTAGCAAGCGACCAAATTTCGGTATTAATAAAAGAGTCGGTGCAAAGGTTGCGGCCGGTTCACGAACCGGCAATTGCCGATATTGTACACAATGTTTTCCGCAAAGGTGGATTGCACGGCTTTGTATCGTCTCACGCCACAAATATGTTCGCTATTTTTGTTTTCACTACGCGCATATTTAAAAACAGAAGTTACTTTTTTCTAATGCTTTTCTGGGCAGTAATAGTCTCGTATTCCCGTATTTACATTGGCGTGCATTATCCGTTAGATATTATTGGCGGAGCTTTTTTAGGTTGGTTACTGGGAGTTATTTTTTATAAACTTTTAATGTTTATCGAAAATCATTTTTTTATTTCCAGGTCGCCTAAAATAAGAAAAACAAATCTGTCGGCTAGTAATTTCAGAACTGTGTTTTTGGTGTTTTTTGTATCGGTTTTATCTTTTACAATAATGACCTACGTTCTTCATCATTATAATTATTTATAGATGAGCAAGCCTGCATTGGAATTTTATTTTGGAAAACTTGAAGAATATTCTTCTGAATTTAAATTAGTATCTCAAAAACTGAGGCGATTTGCTTGGTATCGATTTATAACTTTCCTGCTAATTTTTGCTCCTGTTTTTATTTTTGGCATTAAAAATTGGCCAACACTTGTTATTTCTGTGTCAGCAATTATTCTTTTTTTCTTCCTGATAAAAAAGAATATTCAACTCGATAAAAAAAAGAGAAGGTATATTGAATTAAAAAAATTGACAGAAAATGAACTATTGGCTTTAAAACATTCATTTTCGCATTTCGAGAATGGTAAGGAATTTTTAGACGTCGAACATTTTTTCTCGTATGATTTAGACCTGTTTGGAGAGGGTTCGTTATTTCAATTTATAAATAGAACTTCAACTGTAAATGGAAGTCAGCAATTGGCAAAATGGCTAATTAGCCCGTCAATAAATAAAAAGGAAATTGAAAAGAGACAGCAGGCAATTAAAGAGCTTGCACTAATTCCAGATTGGCGCTTAAATTTTCTTGCAAACGGTAATCTGTTTGATGAAACTGAAGCGATGAATCACGAAATAAAAGCTTGGTCGGAATTAGAATTAAAGTTAAATCGTGCATCAAGTATTAAATGGCTAATTATATTGTTGCCAGTTATTACAGTTCTTTCCGCTATTCCGGCAGTTCTCGGAATCTCCAATTTATTTCTTACAATTACAGTATTGTCGCAATGGTTTTTAATGTACTTTTTTTGGAAACAGATTACGCAATATTTTGGTTATTTCGGCAGAAAATCGGATTTGCTCGCAAAATATATGCAGTTGATGCAATTTGTTGAAGAACGCGATTTTCAATCTGAATATTTAATTGAGTTACAAAAAAAAGTACGCAAACCTGAATCGGCAAGCAGGATTTTTAAACAGTTAAAAAGCTTGGTAAAAGAGTTGGAATATCGACAAAATATTTTAATTGGAATTACCCTGAATTCATTCTTTCTTTGGGACATTCGCTGTGTTTACAAACTTTGGAACTGGCATCAGCAAAATCATAAAAAACTTGCCGATTGGTTAAATGTAGTTGCAGAAATAGATG
>DAOVTY010000285.1 GCA_030632865.1 Bacteroidota bacterium | reverse complement strand
TTCCTCTTGCAGTAAACTTTGCAGAAGCCAATGTAAAAGTAATTGGGTTCGATAAATCTGAAACAAAAGTTAACCATATTAATTCTGGTGAAAACTATATAAAAGACATTCGTGATGCAGTTTTACGCGAGGTGGTAGATAATATAAAACTTCAGGCAACCACCGATTTTACAAAAATGAAAGAGTGCGATGCATTAATTATTTGTGTACCTACTCCACTTGATAAATTCCGAAAACCTGACATGAGTTACATTGAATCGTCGTGCAAGGCAATTGGACAAAACATGAAACCCGGAACATTTGTAAGTTTAGAAAGTACAACTTACCCAACAACCACCGAAGATTTAATGTTGCCGATTATTGAAAAAGAGAGTGGATTAAAACATGGTACCGATTTTTGGCTTGCATATTCTCCAGAACGTGTCGATCCTGGAAACAAAACTTTTCACACAAAAAATACACCTAAAGTAATTGGTGCAATGACCGATGACGGATTAACAATTGGAAAAGCTATTTACTATAAAGCAATAGATAATTTACATGCTGTTAGCTCTCCTCGTATTGCCGAAATGGTGAAAATTCTTGAAAATACTTACAGACTGGTGAATATAAGTTTGATAAATGAGTTGACATTGTTGGCAGGGAAAATGGATATTAATATTTGGGAAGTTATTGATGCTGCCAAAACAAAACCTTTCGGATTTCAGGCTTTTTATCCGGGACCTGGTATTGGAGGGCACTGTATTCCGCTCGATCCATTTTATCTAGAGCACATTGCCAAAAAGTTCGATTTCGACCTGAGTATGATTAACACTGCCGGCCATATTAATATGCGCATGCCACATTATATGTACATTAAAATTGCCACGGCTCTTAACAGGCATAAAAAAGCTGTTAACGGAAGCAATATTCTTTTCCTCGGTGTGGCATACAAACCAAATATCGACGATGCACGCGAATCGCCGGCACTAGAAATTATAGATCAGGTAATTCACAAAGGAGGAATTGTTACTTACAACGACCCACATATTGCCAATATTAAAACAAATAACGGCAACAAGTTAGAATCGATTGAATTAGGCGAACAAGTTTTAAATGATGCAGATTGTATAGTTTTAACCACTAATCATGATGCATTTGATGTTGAGTTTATACAAAAACATTCGAGATTGATTGTTGATATGAGAAATATGATTGAAGAGAGTTCGGATAAAGTTTATAAACTTTAAGTTCAAATGAATATCCAAATGGTTGACCTTAAAGGTCAGTACCAAAAAATGAAAAATGAAATAGATTCTGCATTAATTAATACTGCGGAAGCAACGCAATATATAAAAGGTCCGGATGTTGCTGCTTTCGAAAAATCGCTTAGTAAATATTTAAAGGTAAACCACACTATAGGTTGTGGAAACGGTACCGATGCCTTACAAATTGCTTTAATGGCTCTCGAATTAAAACCGGGTGATGAGGTATTAGTTCCAGCATTTACCTACGTTGCAACAATTGAAGCAATTGCTCTTTTGGGTTTAACTCCGGTTATGGTTGATGTTGATAAAAATACCTTTAATATTTCGGTGAATGAAATTGAAAAGTCAATAACTTCTAAAACTAAAGCAATTGTTCCAGTTCATTTGTACGGACAAAGTGCCGACATTGAGCCAATAATGCAAATTGCTAATAAGAACAATTTATTTGTAATTGAAGATAATGCACAAGCATTGGGTGCTGAATATTCTTTTTCTGATGGCACTACTAAAAAAACTGGTACAATAGGGCATATCGGATGTAATTCATTTTTTCCCACAAAAAATCTTGGATGTTTTGGCGATGGCGGAGCGTTAACAACAGACGATAATTTACTTGCCGAAAAGTGTCGAATAATAGCTAGCCACGGACAGAAAAAGAAATATCATCATTCACGAATTGGGTGTAATTCACGACTTGATACAATACATGCGGCTGTTTTGAATGTGAAATTGAAATATCTCGATGATTTTATTTCAGCACGTCAGAAAGCAGCCGATTATTATTCCAAAAAATTATCAGGTATAAATGGTATTACTCTTCCACAAAAAATGAATTATGCAAAACATACTTTTAATCAATTTACAATAAAAGTAGAAGGTGGAAAGAGAGACGAAATGCAAACATATTTGAAAGAGATGGGAATTCCATCAATTATTTATTACCCACTACCTCTTTATAAACAAGAGGCTTTTAAAATGTATTGCACCCCGGATTTTGGGTTGCTAAATACTGAAGAACTGTGCAGTTCAGTTTTATCAATTCCAATGCACACCGAATTAACTTTTGATATTCAGAATAAAATTATCGAAACTATAAAAAGCTTCTGCTAAATGACTGAATTAAATTTCTTTGCTCACGAAACTGCGGTTATAGACGAAGGTTGTAATGTTGGAACTGGAACAAAAATATGGCACTTTTCGCATATTATGCCAAATTGTACAATTGGGAAAAACTGTAATATTGGGCAAAATGTAGTTATTTTTCCGGATGTTGTTTTAGGCAAAAATGTAAAGGTTCAAAATAACGTCTCAATTTATACCGGTGTTCCTAGCGACAACGAGGTATTTCTTGTTCCTTCAATGGTTTTTACGAATGTAATAAATCCTCGTTCAGCAATTAATCGTAAAAACGATTATGCAAAAACCCATGTTGGAGTGGGAGCTACAATTGGAGCAAATGCAACCATTGTTTGTGGTAACAACATAGGTAAATATGCATTTGTAGGAGCTGGAGCTGTTGTAACTAAAGAGATATTAGATTATGAACTTTGGGTAGGTAATCCTGCAAAACAAATAGGTTGGATAAGTGAATTTGGGCATCGTCTTGAATTTAACGAAAACGGTGTAGCAACTTGCAACGAAAGTGGAGAAGAATATTTTTTGAAAGAAAATATTGTTACTAAAAAAGAGTTATAACTACATGAAAAACTTTGCCTTAATAGGTGCCGCCGGATACATTGCACCCCGCCATTTAAAAGCTATTAAAGAGACTAATAATAAACTTTTGGCAGCACTCGATCCGTACGATGGAGTTGGTATTATGGACAGTTATTTCCCAAACGCCGATTTCTTTACAGAGTTCGAAAGGTTTGATAGACATGTAGATAAATTAAAACGAAAGGGAATGCATCTTGACTATGTAAGTATATGTTCTCCCAATTTTTTACACGACTCTCATATTCGGTTTGGGTTGAGAAATGATGCCGATGTAATTTGTGAAAAACCTATAGTCCTTAATCCCTGGAATATTGAAGCACTCAGCGAAATTGAAAAGGAGACAGGAAAAAATATCTATAATATTTTGCAATTGCGATTACACAAAAGTGTAATTGAGTTAAAAAATAAAATAGATAATGGTGATCCTAATAAGATTTATGAGGTAGATCTCACATATCTTACTTCACGCGGTCACTGATATTATGCAAGTTGGAAAGGCGATGTAACCAAATCTGGTGGTGTGGCAAC
>DAOVTY010000295.1 GCA_030632865.1 Bacteroidota bacterium | reverse complement strand
CGATCGTAATAGTAAATTTCCTGATAGACGTGGATATTACTATAAAACATTGAGTAATGACACAGTTCACCTCACTCGATACACTGGACAAAAAGCATTAGATTTTATCGAGAATGCACCAACTGATAAACCCTATTGTTTGTCGTTGAGTTTTAGCGCACCACACGCGCACGACAATGCTGAATTACAATATTTTTGGCAAGAAAAACCCAATGTTTTGTTTCGGAATATGGAAATGCCCGAGCCGGAATTGGCAGATGCTAAATACTTTAACAAATTGCCAAAGTCAGTTCGTGAAGGGTTTAACAGAACACGTTGGTTTTGGAGATATGATACTCCGGAAAAATATCAGCGAAGTGTGAAAGGGTATTATCGAATGATAAATGGAATTGATTTGGAGATTGCTAAAATCAGAAAAAAATTAAAGGAGAAAGGACAAGACAAAAATACGGTAATAATATTAATGGGAGATAATGGGCATTTTTTAGGTGAACGTCAACTTGCAGGGAAATGGCTGATGTATGATAACTCTATTCGCGTACCATTAATTGTTTACGATCCGCGCATAGAAAAACAACAGGATAATAATGAAATGGCTTTAAATATTGATGTGCCGGCAACAATTTTAGATTTGGCTGGAGTTGAATTGCCAGCAACTTATCAGGGGAAAAGTTTGATGTCTATCGTTTCAGGAAAACAAAAAACACTTGACCGCGATACCATTCTGATTGAACATCTTTGGGAGTTCGATAATATACCGCCAAGCGAGGGAGTACGAACTGCCGAATGGAAATACTTAAGGTATATAAATGATAAATCTGTTGAGGAATTGTATAATTTAATTGATGATCCGAAAGAGATAAATAACCTTGCAGGTAACCCCGAGTTTCAAAATATATTACAGGAGTTTAGTGATAAAAATGATGAATTAGGACAAAAATATGCCGATCCGTTTTCGGGGATTCCTTCAGGATTGACCGTTGAATATATTCGTAATCCGCGATTTACGAAGATTATTGATAGCCGCCCGGAATTTAGTTGGGTTGTGCCAGACGAAGCCGTAATTCAAAATGCATATCAAATATTGGTTGCTTCAGCAAAAGATTTAATTGATAATAATGTTGGAGATATTTGGGACAGTGGAAATACACGTAGTAACAAATCTGCTGATGTAGATTTTGGGGGCGAACCTTTAAAATCAAATAAAATCTATTTCTGGAAAGTGCGGATTTTTGATAAAGACAATCGACTTTCGGAATATTCGGAAACACAGCAATTTGTAACAGGAGAGTTTGGTGATAAATTAACTTCTCACAACTATTTTCAAATTGAAAAAATAGAACCAGTTGATTTTAAAAAGAATTCAGATGGAAGTTATTTCGCTGATTTTGGGAAAGATGCGTTTGGAACTCTGAATATTAATTATTTGGCAAGAAAATCTGAAACGCTTACTATTCGTTTGGGAGAAAAAATAAAGGATGGAAAAATTGATAAAAAACCGGGAGGAACCATACGGTTTCAGGAAGTAAAGTTGAAGGTGTCGCCGCAGAAAAGTAATTATCAGATTGAGTTGAAAGCGGATGCGCGAAATACAAAATTAGCTGCGGTAGCATTGCCCGATTCTTTTCCGGTAATAATGCCTTTTCGTTATGTTGAAATAGAAGGGGCAAATAATTTGAAACCGGAAGACCTTAAACAAGTAGCTTATTTCAACTATTTCGATTGCAGTTCAAGTTCGTTTTCAAGTTCCGATGACATTTTAAATCAGGTTTGGGAAATGTGTAAATATTCTATAAAAGCAACAACTTTTGCAGGTTATTATGTTGATGGAGACCGTGAACGAATTCCGTATGAGGCAGACGCATATTTAAATCAATTGAGTCATTATGCAGTTGATAATGAGTATGCAATGGCTCGGAAAACAATTGAGTATTTTATGGATTTCCCAACTTGGCCAACCGAATGGCAATTACATGTAGCACTGTTATTTTATCAGGATTATATGTACACCGGAAATACCGAACTAATAGAAAAATATTACGAGCCACTGAAACATAAAACGTTGATGGAACTTGAAGTTGAGGAGGGACTAATTAGTACCAAATCTGCAAAACTCACGGGAGAATTTATGGCAAAATTGGGTTTTGCTGATACAACACAACGAGTTAGAGATATTGTAGATTGGCCGCCGGCTCAAAAAGATACAGGCTGGAAACTGCCAAAAGATTGGCCTCAAGGAGAACGAGACGGTTTTGTTTTTGCACCAATAAATACGGTAATCAACAGCTTCTATTTTCAGAATATGAAAATTATGGCTGAATTTGCGCGAATTCTGAATAAGCCAAATGAAGAGATGGATTTCAAATTACGGGCAGCAAAAGCAAAAAAAGCAATTAATATAAAGTTGTTTAACGAATCTGGCGGATATTATAACGATGGTGTTGGAACAGATCATGGTTCTGTTCATGCCAATATGTTGCCACTGGCTTTTGATATTGTGCCGGAAGCGCATAAAAAAAGTGTAGCCGATTACATTAAAACCCGGGGGATGGGGTGTAGTGTTTATGGTGCACAGTTTTTATTGGAAGCCTTATACAATGCAGAGGCTGATGATTATGCTCTAAAACTTATGACGGCCACAAACGATCGCAGTTGGTACAATATGATAAAAGTGGGGTCAACAATTTCTATGGAAGCATGGGATATGAAATATAAACCCAACTCCGATTGGAACCACGCTTGGGGAGCAGCTCCCGCAAATATTATTCCGCGTGGTTTATGGGGAATTAAACCCAAAATACCTGGGTTTGGAGTTGCACGAATTAAACCACAAATGGGCAATTTAAAATATAGCAAAATTGTAGTCCCTACGATTAAAGGACAAATTAAAGCTAGTTATAAAAGGGTGAATAGCCGATTAACGGAATATACAATTGAACTTCCGGCAAATATGGTTGGAGAGTTTAATGTAAATCTATCTCCACAAAATATTGTGACTTTAAATGGGGAAACTGTAAATTTATCTTTTGGGAACTTGCAATTGAATCCTGGAGTTAATAAAATTGAGATTAGTGTTGGGCTTTAAAATAAAAATTAATTGTAACTGAAAAACAGGATTATGAATAGACGTAATTTTTTAAGTACTACTGCTTTAACAGGTGTTGGGCTAACATTCAATTCTTTTGGTGTTAATG
>DAOVTY010000269.1 GCA_030632865.1 Bacteroidota bacterium | reverse complement strand
GTGTTACTTGGAATTTCTCCTGCATACATTTGCATCGTAAATTCAGGTACGTCAGTTTCATCGAAACGAATAAATGCTATAAATTTACTATCGGGAGACCACCAGAAAGCCTTGTTAAACCCAAACTCCTCTTCGTAAACCCAATCTGGAATACCATTAATAATTTCATTCTTTTTTCCATCTAAAGTTGCCTGACTCGTACTTCCGAATTTCAAGTTTTTCAAGAAAATATTATTGTTGCGTACATAAGCAATCCGTGTTCCATCGGGAGAAAATGTAGCAACTTGCTGTGCCCCTTTATCCGAAAGTTGAGTTAACTCCTCGGTAACCAAATTCCAAACATAAAACTCTGCTGTAAACGAATGTCTGTATATCTTCTTAACATCGGTTGTTAAAAGTATTTTGGTTTCGTCGCTACTAAATTCATAATTGCTGAACGACGAAATTTCAGCGTCTTCAATTTTTGTTAAATCAAAAACCACTGCAACTTCATTTCCGGTTATGTAACTATATTTTACAATTTTAGAGTTATTTTCAACAGTCGTATAATGTTCTCCATCATTCATAGAGATTAGTCCGGTAACTGTTTGTGCCTTGAAAGCTCCTTTCACAAAAATATCTTCCAGAGTAATTTTTTGGTTTGATTGTGCAAATACTGTTGATACAAATATTATTGATATGAGAAGTGTAATTAATCTGTTCATTTTAAATTATTATTTATTTAAAACAAAAGTAAGAAATGTTGTGTAAGGCGAAAATATTTTTTTTTGGGTGAGGGTAGGATAAATTTTAATTCGTCATTCACAATAAAATTACATAAGAATCAATCCTTTTTTATAGCTATGCAAAACATATTATTAATATAAACATTCTTATGTTGAAAATTAGTTATCATTATTTAATATCAACGAGTACAAAACATTGTATTGTTGAATGAATAATTATCTTTGCAGCTCTTTTTTAATAATGAATAAGAATGATACAAATCACACTTCCTGATAATAGTATAAAGGAGTTTGCAGAAGCAGTTACCGGATACGAAATTGCAAAGTCTATTTCAAATAGTCTGGCAAAAGTTGTTTTATCAATTTCGGTAAATGGCGAAGTTTGGGATTTATCGCGGAAAATAGAAAGCGATGCATCGATAAAGCTTTATACATGGGACAATCGCGAAGGACAGGAAACATTTTGGCATTCGTCGGCACATATTTTAGCCGAAGCAATTGAATTTTATTATCCGGGTACGCAGTTTGGAATAGGACCTACAATTGACAATGGCTTTTATTATGATGTTGATTTGCCCGATGGAAAAGTACTTTCTGAAAAAGATTTGCAAAAATTAGAGCAAAAAATGCTCGAACTTGCACGTCAAAAAAACGAAATTGTACGTTACGAAGTTTCGAAAGCAGATGCTCTTAATCTATTCAAAGAAAAGAACGACGACTTAAAAGAGGAGTTAATTGGCGAATTGGAGGACGGAACCATTACATTATATAAACAAGGTAGTTTTACTGATTTGTGTCGAGGTCCACATTTACCAAACACAAGTTACATAAAAGCAATAAAATTAACATCTATTGCCGGAGCTTATTGGCGTGGCGACGAAAAAAATAAAATGCTCACACGCGTTTATGGCATTACTTTCCCGAAACAAAAAATGCTGCAAGAGTATCTTGTTCTGGTAGAAGAAGCTAAAAAACGCGATCATCGTAAAATAGGAAAAGAGATGGAACTGTTCATGTTCTCTGAAGCAGTAGGACAGGGGCTTCCAATGTGGCTGCCTAAAGGTGCACAATTACGTGAGCAGTTAGAAAATTTCCTAAAAAAAGTTCAGAAAAAATATGGTTATGACCAGGTAATTACACCACATATTGGCGATGTAAATTTGTATAAAACTTCTGGTCATTACGAGAAATATGGTAAAGATTCTTTTCAGCCGATTTTAACTCCGTCCGAAGGCGAAGAGTATTTATTGAAACCTATGAATTGCCCGCACCATTGTGAAATTTATAAATGGAAACCAAAATCTTATAAAGATTTGCCTGTTAGGATGGCTGAGTTTGGCACAGTTTATCGATACGAACAAAGTGGCGAACTGCATGGATTAACTCGTGTTCGTAGTTTCACGCAGGATGATGCACATATTTTCTGTAGGCCAGATCAGTTAAAAGATGAATTTAAAAAAGTTATAGATATTATATTTATAATTTTTAAAGCATTAAGTTTTGAAAATTATACTGCACAAATTTCGTTAAGAGATCCAAATAAACCAGAAAAGTATATTGGTTCTTCAGAAAACTGGGATAAAGCAGAACAAGCAATTGTTGAAGCTTGCGAGGAAAAAGGTTTAGAAACTACGACAGAAGTGGGAGAGGCTGCATTTTATGGTCCAAAGCTAGACTTTATGATTAAAGATGCATTGGGAAGAAGCTGGCAGTTAGGAACAATTCAGGTAGATTATAATTTGCCAGAACGGTTTAATCTTGAGTACATTGGAGCTGATGATAATCGTCATCGTCCAATTATGATTCATCGTGCACCATTCGGTTCAATGGAGCGTTTTGTAGCTGTTTTAATAGAACATACAGCAGGAAAATTTCCACTTTGGTTGACTCCAGAACAGGCTGTTATTTTACCGATAAGTGAAAAGTATAACGATTATGCTAAAAAAGTTTCAGATTTTCTAAATATTTCCGATATTCGCACCGTCGTTGATAACCGTAACGAAAAGATAGGTAGGAAGATACGTGATAATGAGTTAAAACGCATCCCTTATTTACTGATTGTTGGTGAAAAAGAAGCCGAATCAGAAACTGTTTCAGTAAGGCGTCAGGGCGTAGGAGATAAAGGAACAATGACAAATAACGAGTTTGTTGATTTTATAACAAAAGAAGTTAGAGAGCAACTATCAGGATTGTATAACTAAAAGGAGGAATTTAAAATAGCTATTAAAAGAAGAGGTCCGAGAAGAAAGTTTCAGCCCCGCAGAACGCAGGAGCCATTACACCGGATTAACCATAGAATTAGGGTACCACAAGTTAGATTAGTGGGCGACAACATTGAGAACCAAGGAGTGTTTGAATTGCGTGATGCACTTAAATTGGCTGACGATTTGGAATTGGATTTAGTAGAAATATCTCCAAAAGCCGAACCGCCAGTTTGTAAAATTATAGATTACTCGAAGTTTCTTTATCAGCAAAAAAAGAAACAGAAAGAGATTAAAGCCAAAACGGTTAAGGTTGTTATAAAAGAGATTCGTTTTGGACCAAATACCGATGAGCATGATTTTAATTTTAAATTGAAACATGCTGAGAAATTTCTGAAAGAAGGAGCAAAAGTAAAGGCTTTCGTATTTTTTAAAGGAAGATCTATCTTGTTTAAAGAGCAAGGCGAAATTTTACTTTTAAAACTTGCTACATCATTAGAGGAGTTAGGAAATGTTGAGCAGTTGCCGCGACTTGAAGGAAAAAGAATGACAATGTATATTTCACCAAAGAAAAAATAATATAGTTCTTTGATAACAATTAATTAGTAGGATTATGCCAAAAATGAAAACGAATTCCGGAGCTAAAAAACGTTTTAGAATTACCGGAAGTGGAAAAATTAAAAGGAAACATGCCTACAAAAGCCACATTTTGACTAAAAAAAGTACGAAACGTAAACGTAACTTAACTTATTGGACTACAATTGATAAGACCAATGAAAGTAACGTAAAGCTTTTGTTATGTATGAAGTAATCCGTGAGTTTACGGATCTAAAAAAAATCCTTTTTAAAAAGTAAAAAAAGTTATAAACCAGATAATTAAGCTTTAAAGTGTCTGTTAAATTACGGAACGCTGATTATCAAAAAAGTAAAAAGTATGCCAAGAAGTGTAAATCATGTAGCATCACGAGCACGGAGAAAGAAATTACTCAAAAAAACTAAAGGTTACTACGGC
>DAOVTY010000164.1 GCA_030632865.1 Bacteroidota bacterium | reverse complement strand
CAAAAGATTTAGAAACAACATTTATATTTTTTCTCGAAAATGGCTATTTGCCGTGGTATGGCAAACAGGAATATATTGTCGAATTCACAAGAAATATGAATTGGAAAATAAGTTTGAATGATAAAGTTTTTATATCTCGTTTAAATAAAGTTTTGCAGAATAAAGAAGATGTAGTTGAACGTTTCATATTGCAATTTCCAATAGAAGTGGCTTTCTTATTTCTCGAAAAAATAAATTATTTAATTGAAAAAAATAGGAGAAAAGTAATTAAAATTTTTACTGTTTTAAAAGATAATTTGCAAGTTTTATTTTTGAGATTTCTCATTAACGTTTCTCTGTTTGATGAAAAAGAGAAATGGTTACCAGCACTGAAAAATTTATATTTAACAATCTCGCAAAATGAAAAGCAGTTAAACCGATTTGCTGGCTTTCCATTCGTTTCTGGATTTAAAGAAGTAATTGAGAAAATTGTTTTAGAAAAAGGTATAGCAGATTTTAAAGCTTTAGAGATTCAATTAAATTCAACAAAAGAGGCAAGGTCTAATTTAGTCTCTGAAAATACTAAGTTTCAGCAAAAAAATAAAAAATATAAACCTCGTTTTATTGAAAATGAAACAACTGAAATTGCAATAAAAAATGCGGGTTTAATTATTCTTCATCCATTTTTCAATAAATATTTTGAAAAGCTCGATTTGCTGGCAGATAATGGATGGATTAAAATGGATAAATTAGATGTTGCGGTTCAATCTCTGCATTATCTGGCAACCGGCGATGAGAATTTTTTTGAAGGGAATTTAATTTTTGAAAAATATTTGTGTGGCGTTCTTTTAAAAAAGCCTATTCCAATTGAAAGTCAGTTAACCGAAAATATTAAAGCCGAAACTATAATTTTATTAAAAGAGGCTATTAAAAGTTGGCCAGCACTTAAAAATACATCGCCCGATGGATTGCGGCAAATGTTCATTCATCGTGAAGGTAAACTTTATAAGAAAGAAAATAGTTGCAAATTAATTGTTGAGAGAAAAGCACAGGATATCCTTCTAGAAAGGCTATATTGGAATATATCGATTGTGAAATTTCCCTGGAATAAAGAGTTATTATTTGTTGAATGGTAAGTTATGAAAACAAAAATAGATAAATCGAAAAGTCGGAATAAGAGTAGTTCTTCATTTTTTAATTCGAAAAACAATTCTGGTTTCTTTAGTGTTCAGCCTAAATTGAAAGTTGGACAACCTGATGATAAATACGAAGTTGAAGCCGACCGTGTTGCAGATGAAGTTGTAAATTTTCAATCCGAAAATCAACCTTTTTTTGCTCCCTCACTAACACAATCTATTCAAAAAAAACCAAATAAATTTATTCAGGAAAAACCTATTGCTGAGCGTATTACTCCTCTTGTTCAACGACAAGAAGAGGAGGAAGAAGAGATGCAACCAAAGTTTCTGGATGCTGCAGTTCAGAGACAGGAGGAAGAAGAGGAATTTCTTCAAAAGCAACCGATTGAGGAGGAAGAGGAGATGTTGCAGCCAAAATTAGATTCTCAGTTAAGAGATACACACTCTGCAACTGAACAATTATTAAATACCAGTAAGCAAAATGGCAGTCCGTTGAATTCTGAAGTTCGTTCTAAAATGGAAGGTAGTTTTGGTACAGATTTCCGTGGTGTTAAAATTCATACCGATAATACGGCAGTTCAGTTAAATAAAGATTTGGGAGCACAGGCATTTACAAGTGGTAATAATATTTATTTTAATGATGGGAAATATGATCCGCAAACTAACAATGGTAAAAAGCTATTAGCTCATGAGTTGACACACACTGTACAGCAGGGAGCTGCTCAGGTTCAGCCATTTATTCAACGAGAGATTATTGCAACAACTTCTCCTGCTACAGAAAAAGCAATTGAAGGAAATAATGAAACTTGTGATGAAACAACACAAAAAGCTAAGCAATTATTTCTAAATCATGGAATTTATGGTCCTCAATCAACAACTCTGGAATACGGAGGTTTTGAATCTACATATTATCCGTTAAGTGAAATACTTGATGTAAAAGTTAGAGGAAAAACAAAGTTTGTAAATGGGTTGGAGGCTGATTCTATAGGATTAGTTACTCCGGAAAATGAAGATTTAAATGATTTGGCTACTATTTTGAATTATATTAATGATGATGTGCTTACTAATACTGTAGTTAGTAATTATTATACATGGTCGGAGGAGCAAAAAATAACTTCTCGAATTAATTTTAAGAAAAGAATTGAGGAATCTACCAAACTTTGGGAGGCAGGAGGCAAAATTGCATTTAATGTTGATGAGCAATGTTGGGAAGATATTGAGGCTAATGTTAATATTAACATAAATGTTCAAGATGAGGGAGATGCTAAATTTAAAGACTCTAAAAAATCTAAAAGTGATCATATTCAAGTTAAATTGGTGAAAAATCCAGAAAGATCTGAGAATGACGAAATTCAAAAATTGATTAGTGAGACTGCAAAAAAAGTTGGTGATGCAAGAAATGAGAGTATTGATACGTCGGCTGATTTAACAACTACAGCCAATGTAGCTTTTGACAATACAATGACGCTTACAAATTTTGATCTTCAGGATTCACCAAATGAAAAAGGTAGTTCTCGCCGCTCGATGTTGCGAGAACAAGTTTATTTTGAGAATAATATAGCAGACCTTGATGAAGATGCTGTTGATGCACTCACCGCTTTTGTTAGCACTTTCAAAAATGGAGACAATATAAAAAGCAACAATAAGGTTGTACTTTATGGTTATGCATCAAAACCGGGATCTACTGATTATAATACTAATTTGGTAAATAAAAGATTAGACTCAGTTTATAATTTTCTTGTAAACAATGGGATAACAAATATTAAGTCTCAAAACAAACAAATTAATTATTCAGACCTTGAAGCTGAAAAACATGACAAGAGATATTCAGCTTGGTTCAGAAGAGTTGAATTAGTTGTTGGTTCAGGAGAGTTGCAAAATACGGTAACTCATGAATTGGGACATGTTTTTAAGCTTGAAGATGAGTATGTAACTCCAAAAGGAGAAGACGGATCTGGAGAACCAAGGGGGGAACTTGTAGGTCATAATAAAATGGCAGAAGATATTGGTGTTGGTGATGTAATGGGAAATAGACTGATTAGAATATTGCCAGAGTGGGCAAAATCGGTGCTGCGAACAGGAACAGGAGAAGGTGTAAGAGCTGAAGATAGTGACAATATTATGTCGATGGGAAATGAGGTTAGAAAACAACATTATGGTCCTTTTGGAAAATCATTGAGTAAATTAACAGGAAAAGTTTGGCGAGTATTTAATAAAAAGTAGACGAGACTTTTTAGTTATTGAGAATAATAATCAAATAAACGAACTTTATGAGTAAATACTATTTACTTTCATTTTTGAGAAATGTTATTCAATCTCGGCTTGAAACTGAATTTAAGGGAGAAAAAAAAGAGTTTTCTAAAATGGAATTAGGGAATTTGGATAATGCTGAATTATCAGAATTTATAAATCAAAACAGTCTTTCTCATTCAGAAATTGTTACTCTTTTAGTTGCTTTGGCTTCTCATATTTTACCCGATTTTTTTAATTTAATTATTTCAGAATATCTTCCAAATGGTGGCGAATTCCCAGAGTTTGGTGGTACAAAAGGCAAAAACCACCGAGGTATTTTACCAACCGGAGAAACAGTTTTGTATATTCTTGCCGGAAAAGATATTGAAAAGCGTATTGAAGTTTCGAAGCTGTTTGATGAAAGTCATCTGTTTGCCCGTAAAAATATTTTGTATTTGGAGCAGGTTCGTATTGGCGAGCCAAAAATGAGCGGACGACTTATTCTCGATGACGAATATGTTGACTTATTTACAATAGGCAAAATTTCGAAACCAAAGCTGAGTAACAATTTTCCGGCAGAATTAATTACCACCGAATTGGAATGGGCAGATTTAGTACTTCAGAAAAAAACTATTGATGAAATTAAGGAGATTGAAATTTGGCTGAAATACAATGAAAAGTTATTGAACGAGTGGCAAATGCGGGGTAAAATAAAACCCGGATTCCGTATCCTTTTTCATGGCCCACCTGGAACTGGCAAAACCATGACCGCCTGTTTGCTTGGGAAATTTACTAAGCGCGATGTATTTCGCATAGACCTTTCTATGGTAGTTTCGAAGTACATTGGCGAAACGGAGAAAAATCTCTCAAAACTTTTTGATAAGGCAGCTAACAAAGACTGGATACTGTTTTTTGATGAAGCAGATTCTGTTTTTGGTAAACGCACAAACGTGCGCGATGCACACGATAAATACGCCAATCAGGAAGTTTCGTATCTATTGCAACGCATCGAATCTCACGCAGGGTTGGTAATTCTTGCATCAAATATGAAATCGAATATCGATACTTCATTTACCCGTAGGTTCAACACAATTATTGAATTTGAAAACCCTGGAGTTGAAGAACGCGAACGGCTCTGGAAAAACTATATTCCACGAAACGTAGAAACAGATAAGAGAATATTAATAAAAGAAATTGCGCGGAAATATGATATTACCGGGGCAAATATTGTAAACGTAATTCAGTATGCCGGATTGCAAACACTTGAAAAAAAGTCTAAAACTATTTCGTACAAAGATTTGATAAAAGGTATTCAGAAAGAATATTTTAAAGAGGGGAAAATGATTCGGAACGAGTGAGGAAGGAAGCTTTAGTCTCAAACTCGGTTACAGTATTCTCATGGCAGAGTTTACCTCATTTGCTTGTAAGATGTTTATAATCTTCGCCTTTTGAACCTCCAACTTCCAATTTCCTTACTCCATCAACTTTTTATACTTAAATCGTTTTGGTGCTTCGCCTCCCATTCGTTTTTTGCGGTTCTCTTCATATTCAGAAAATGAACCTTCAAAAAAATGCACTTTTGAATTTCCTTCGAAAGCTAAAATATGAGTTGCTATTCTATCTAAAAACCAGCGGTCGTGAGAAATAACAACGGCGCACCCTGCAAAACTTTCCAGTCCTTCTTCCAAAGCACGTAAAGTATTTACGTCAATATCGTTGGTTGGCTCATCTAGTAAAAGCAGATTTCCTTCAGCTTTTAATGCAAGTGCCAAATGCAATCGATTTCTCTCTCCTCCAGAAAGTACGCCGCATTTTTTCTCTTGATCGGCGCCATTAAAATTAAAACGCCCAACATAAGCACGCGAGTTTGCTTGGTTATTGCCCAGCATATTTGTTTCAGTTCCACCCGAAATAACTTCAAAAACCGATTTTTCTGAATCTATAGTCTCGTGAGTTTGGTCAACGTAACTAATTTTCACCGTGTCGCCAATTTCTATATTACCGCTGTCGGCTTCCAGCTGTTTCATTATTAGTTTGAACAGTGTGGTCTTTCCTGCACCGTTTGGTCCGATAACTCCAATTATTCCTGCCGGAGGAAGTTTAAATGTAAGGTCTTCAAAAAGAATACGTTCGCCAAAACCTTTAGAGACACCTTCCATTTCTACAACTTTATCGCCAAGTCGTGGTCCGTTTGGAATAAATATTTCAAGCTTTTCTTCCTTCTGATTAACATCTTCATTCAACATTTTATCGTAAGCATTTAAACGAGCTTTCGATTTTGCATGACGTGCTTTTGGAGCCATTCGAACCCATTCCAACTCACGTTCCAAAGTTTTACGTCGTTTTGAGTGACCTTTCTCTTCTTGCTCCAAACGTTTAGATTTCTGCTCAAGCCACGAAGTATAATTTCCCTTCCATGGAATTCCTTGTCCACGGTCGAGTTCCAGAATCCAACCTGCAACATTGTCGAGAAAATAACGGTCGTGAGTAATGCAAATTACCGTGCCTTTGTACTGCGCAAGATGCATTTCTAACCACTGAATACTTTCGGCATCCAAATGGTTTGTTGGCTCATCTAAAAGCAAAACATCCGGCTCTTGCAAAAGTAATCTACACATTGCAACCCTGCGACGTTCTCCGCCAGAAAGTTCGTTAATAGGTTGTTCGTTTGGCGGACATTGCAATGCTTCCATTGCACGTTCCAATTTGCTGTCGAGATTCCAGGCATCTAATTGGTCGATTCTTTCCTGTAATCTGGCTTGCTCAGCCATTAATTTATCCATTTCATCCGGATTTTCATAAACCTCGGGTAAGCCAAATTTTAGATTAATATTTTCGTACGCTGCCAAAATTTCAACAGTTTCTTTTGCTCCTTCCTGAACAATTTCTATTACTGTTTTCGAATCATCCAATTGTGGTTCCTGGTCTAATAGTCCAACTGAATAACCGGGTGCAAATACCAGCTCGCCATTGTACGATTTCTCCTGACCTGCAATAATGCGTAAAAGGGTAGATTTCCCGGAACCATTTAATCCGATTATACCAATTTTAGCTCCCAGGAAAAACGAAAGCGAGATATCTTTAATAACTGTTTTGTTAGGTGGGTAAGTTTTACTCACCTTGTACATAGAAAATATTATTTTTTTATCGTCGCTCATTTTATTAAAATTTATTTGAATTCAAAAATACAATAGATTTTTGGATATGAAGAAAAAAAGGATGCCATCTTTATTTACCTTAATTTGAAACATGAAGCCTCCTTATATTTTCTTGAGGAGAAAGAAAAATTTTATTGCAATTTTTCTTTTCATACTCCTTCCTTTGAGGGAAGCTTGGGATGGGGCTTCTATTTCATAAATTCTCAATTTCGTCGCGGTAGTCAAACTGCAAATCTTCGTGTAACATTGCAAGTACTTTGTTAATTCGTTTAATCTGGTTTATGTACAAATTAAAAACTACCCGGCTCGATTTATAATTCAATCCCGATTTTTTTAATTTCTGACAAAAATAAATAAGCAGTTGAATTTCAGTTTCTTTAATGCCCGAAAAACGAATGTGTTTGTTGGTAGTTTTTAAAACTTTGCGTAATGTTTTTTTTGCAAGATAAAAACTACTGCGATTTAAATTAGAAAATTGCTCATCGATTTCTGCTTTCACCGATTGTATAAATGCCTGCTCATTTTCCGCTTCGAAAAGCAGATAGTTGAGTAACTCTTTATTCTCCTTTTTATATTTTGCCAGCCGCGCTATAATTGTTTGTAACTCTTCGGGAGGTAGGTTTTTGAGTTCTTTTTTTATTACACTAATCGAGGCAGTTTTCATAGAATTTAGTTATTAATAATTATACCATATTTATCCAATAATCCACTAATGTTTTGAACTGAAAATATGGCTTTTTTTATTCTGTTTGTTT
>DAOVTY010000216.1 GCA_030632865.1 Bacteroidota bacterium | reverse complement strand
GTTACTTCGGCACAATGCAATTGCTGCATCAATTTTACCGGTAGTAATGTATACTTTTATTTTTTCGAGCAAACCCGAATCAAACTTACCTGCTTTCATAATAGCAAAATAACGTTCGAAAAAAATATAGACAGCTATTATTGAAAGGGCTATAATAGGAATCATTATCCATCCACCTTTTATAGCTAGATCTATAAATTTTGTAGATATTCCTTCAGGTTCTGTTGCAAGTGTATCTAAAGCTGTAGGCATGTCTGCCTGAATCATTAATAATTTCAACATGAGTATTTATAGTTTGTTCTTTAAAATTATAATATAAAAACGAGGTATAACAATAAATATTATACCTCGCAAAAATAACTATTATTTTATGAGTCTTTTAAAACGAAGTCTTTCAAATTGTTTAGTTATGAACAATCTAATTTTAATAGTTTACAAACCAAACATCAAATAATAAGTTCCGGCACCTGATAAATAACCTACAATTGCCAATAACGATATCTTTTTCATGTACCAAATGAAATCTATTTTTTCTAATCCCATTGCTGCCACACCAGCAGCAGAACCAATTATTAAAATACTACCACCTGTTCCGGCTGTGTACGCAAGAAATTCCCAAAATCTGCCATCTTGGACAAAATTGGCTGCATAAGCCGCTGTTGACGGATCCATCAATGCTATACTTTGTGCAGTTTCAATAGGATACATTCCCATAGAACCTGCTACTAATGGAACATTATCGACAATAGATGACAGAACACCAATTGCGAGGTCGATTAAATAAACATTATGAAGATTTTCATCTAGAAATGTTGCCATTATATTTAAGTGCCCTGCCGATTGTAATGCTGCGACAGCAGAAAGAATTCCTAAAAAGAAAAGTACGGTAGGTACATCAACTTTTTGAAGAATGGCAACTACTTTTAATTTACTTTTAATATTATGTGGTTTGTTGCTATGTACAACTTCGCCAACTACCCAAATTATGCCAAGAGATAATAACATTCCCATGTAAGGTGGTAAATGTGTTACCGTTTTAAATACAGGAACAAATAGTAGCCCCAATATTCCTACAATTAAAAAGAGTATTTTTTCACTTTGCGTTGTGTAATCAACATTGTCGTTGTCAATTTTAGGTCGTGTAACATTCCCTTTCATTGTAAACGAAAGAATTATCATTGGAACAATCATTGCTACCAAACTTGGAATAATTACCATTACAATAATGTTTCCTGCGGTAATCTGTCCACCAATCCAGAGCATAATAGTTGTAACGTCTCCAATTGGCGACCAAGCTCCACCTGCATTTGCAGCTAATACTACCATACTCGCAAAGAACCAGCGTGTCTCTTTATCATCAATTAATTTACGAAGCAAAGCAACAATTACAATAGTAGTAGTTAGGTTGTCTAATAAAGCCGACATGAAAAAAGTTAAGAAACTTAATATCCAAAGTAATTTTACTTTGTTGGTAGTTTTAATTTTATCTGTAATAATTTTAAACCCTTCGTGTTGGTCAACAACTTCAACGATAGTCATTGCTCCCAGAAGAAAGAATAGAATTTCACTAATTTCACCTAAATGGTGAATTATTTCGTAATCAACAATAAATTCATGAATTGCGTGTACTCCATGCACATCGGGATGCGATGCCGTGAACGCAGCCCACGCCGGGCTAAAACCGAGATGCAAAATGTCTTCGGCACCTAAAATGTAAAGTACCCAGCAAAGTGTGCCAATAATTAATGCCGACGCAGCTTTATCTACTTTTAGAGGATGTTCTAAGGCAATAGCAGTATAACCAAAAACAAAAACAACAACCATTAGGATAAACATAGTTAAAGATTTTTTGAGTTATTTTTAAAGTAATTGAATGGCAAAAGTATATCTTACATTTATTAATAAAAAGAATTGTGTTTGTTTTTTTTTATGTTGTACAAACAGTAATTATTCTATTTTTATTAAAAAAAGATTATTTACAATGCATGAATTAAAAATAAAACTTTATAGCTAAATTTTAATTCGATAATATTGTGAAACCCAAAATGGGTAAATCCAATTATTGAATTTACCCATTTTTTTTGTAGTGACTGATATATATTCAATCTACCATTATTGCTTATTTTTTAAAATACGCATTAAAAGTTTTTTGTTCTTTTTATCAAAACCAACTGAAATTGTATCTCCCTCTGTTATAGATGCTTTAATGATAATTTCAGCCATTTCGTCTTCGAGGTATTTCTGTATGGCTCTTTTTAAAGGCCTTGCTCCGAATTGAGGATCGTAACCTTTTTCGGCAATAAAGTCTTTGGCTGCCGACGAAATTTTGAGCTTATAATTCAATGATTCTACACGTTTATACAAATCACCAATTTCAATATCAATAATTTTATGAATATGTTTTTTCTCTAATCTATTAAACACAATAACATCATCTATTCTATTTAAAAATTCTGGAGCAAATGCTTTCTTTAATGCTTTCTGCACAACATACTTTGCATGTTCATTATCTTCTTCTGGAGTTTTATTTGTTGAAAAACCAACACCGCGACCAAAGTCTTTTAACTGTCGCGAGCCGATATTAGAAGTCATAATAATAATTGTATTCCTAAAATCAACTCGTCTTCCTAAACTATCTGTCAATACACCTTCATCTAACAATTGTAATAGCAAATGAAAAACATCGGGATGTGCTTTTTCTATTTCATCTAAAAGAACTACTGAATAAGGTTTTCTGCGCACTTTCTCTGTAAGTTGACCACCTTCTTCGTAACCAACATATCCGGGAGGAGCTCCAACCATTCTCGACACAGAAAATTTTTCCATGTATTCGCTCATATCAATTCTAATTAAAGAATCCATATTATCGAATAGGTGAGTGGCAAGCACTTTTGCTAATTGTGTTTTTCCAACTCCGGTGGGCCCAAGAAAGATAAATGAACCAATGGGACGGTTAGGGTCTTTTAAACCTGCTCGGTTTCGTTGTATTGCTTTTACAATTTTTATAATTGCTTCATCTTGTCCTATTACCAGGCCTCTCAAATCTTTACCCATGTTTAGCAGACGTTTACTTTCTGCCTGAGCAATTCGTTGTACAGGAATACCTGACATCATTGCAACTACTTCTGCAACTTTCTGTTCATCAACCTCTTCGCGATGATTTGTTAACTCTTTTTCCCATGTATCTTTTTCTTTATCAAGAAGTTGTAAAAGGTTTTTTTCTTTGTCGCGATAATTTGCAGCAAGCTCAAAATTCTGACTTTTTACTGCTGTTATTTTTTCGTCTTTTATTTTTTCGATTTTCTCCTCTAGCTTAATTATATCGTCAGGCACATTTATGTTTAATATATGAACTCTTGAACCCACTTCGTCTAAAGCATCAATTGCCTTGTCTGGTAAAAAACGATCGGTAATATACCTAGCTGTTAATTTAACACAGCTCTCAATTGCTTTGGGTGTGTAAATAACATTATGATGATCTTCGTATCTAATTTTAATATTATTCAATATTTCAATGGTCTCTTCGATATTAGTTGGCTCAACCATTACTTTTTGGAATCGTCTTTCCAGAGCTCCATCTTTTTCAATATGTTGTCTATATTCATCTAAAGTTGTTGCACCAATACATTGAATATCTCCACGAGCTAACGCAGGTTTTAACATATTTGCAGCATCTAACGAACCAGTTGCACCGCCGGCTCCTACAATTGTATGAATTTCATCTATAAATAATATTACATTATTTACTTTAGCAAGCTCATTCAAAATTGCCTTCATTCTCTCTTCAAATTGTCCGCGATACTTAGTTCCAGCCACAATAGATGCAACGTCTAAACTAACAACACGTTTGTCGAAAAGAATCCGAGAAACAGTTTTATCAACAATTCTAATTGCCAATCCTTCAGCAATTGCAGATTTACCAACTCCTGGCTCGCCAATTAAAATAGGATTGTTCTTTTTCCTTCGGCTTAATATTTGTGCCAATCTTTCTATTTCTCGTTCTCTACCAACAATCGGATCCAAAGTATTTTCTTCGGCAAGTTTAGTAATATCAATCCCAAAATTGTCTAATACAGGGGTATCCGATTTAGATGTAATACCCTTTTTATGAGCTGGTTGGTTGGGTTTTTTCTTTGAAAATGAATCTTCCATTTCATCATCTTCACTTTCTGGAAAATCAGATTTGTTTTCAACGTTTTTATACGATTGTAAACGAGTTTTTACCAAATAGTAGTTAATACCAAATTCAACCATTAACTGGGTAATAATATTTTCGTTATCTTTTAAAATTGCCAATAAAAGATGACCACTGTTTACAACGCTACTTTTAAACACGCGCGCTTCTAGGTAGATTAACTTAAGAGTTTTTTCTGCTGATTTAAGCATTGCCAAATCAGACTGTCTATTTACCTCAGTATTGGTTTTGATTTTTCGTTCAATTAATTGCTTAATTTCAATTAAATCAACACCCAAATTTTCAAGAATGTCTGTTGCAATTCCTTCTCCATCTCTTAATATTCCAAGAAACAAATGTTCTTGACCTATAAAATCGTTACCTAACCGAATGGCTTCCTCCCGGCTGTATCCTATAATATCCTTAATTCTTGGTGAAAACTGTGAGTCCATATCTTAATTAAAGTTTCTTCTTTGTAAACAAATATTATTCCTAAAAGTTAAAATATAAAATTAGTTAAAAAACTAAAGAGAAAATCGTGCTTTTGGCAGAAGTTATTAAAAATAGTTTTTTTTGCTGAAATTTTGACAGTTGAAATGTTAATAACTACTTATTACCATGGTGTTAAATCACCTTAAAAAAATGTCTTTTTGATAGATGATTTTACTATTTTTGTGCGTCTTTTTATATAATAATATTTAAGTTCTAAAAGAGTTATAAATGATTGATGGAGAAAAGATTATAAGAATAAATATCGAGGAGCAGATGAAATCTGCTTATATAGATTATTCCATGTCGGTAATTGTTTCGCGCGCATTACCAGATGTACGCGATGGTTTAAAACCGGTACACAGGCGTGTTTTGTTTGGAATGAACGAGTTAGGGATGTTCTCGAACAAAGGGTATAAAAAATCAGCTAGAATTGTTGGAGAAGTGCTTGGTAAGTACCACCCACATGGCGATTCGTCTGTTTATTTTGCGATGGTTAGAATGGCACAAGAGTGGTCGTTGCGCTATCCAATGATTGACGGGCAGGGTAATTTTGGCTCTGTTGATGGTGATAGTCCGGCAGCAATGCGTTATACCGAGGCGAGATTAGCAAAAATTGCAGAACAAACTTTAGCCGATTTAGATAAAAACACAGTTGATTTTCAGCCTAATTTTGACGAAACAATAAATGAACCAACAGTTTTGCCAACTAGGATTCCGCAGTTACTTGTAAACGGAGCATCGGGTATTGCAGTTGGAATGGCTACAAATATGCCTCCGCATAATTTATCTGACACAATTGATGCTACAATTGCATACATCGATAATAGTGATATTGATATTCAGGATTTAATCAAAATAATAATTGCACCCGATTT
>DAOVTY010000288.1 GCA_030632865.1 Bacteroidota bacterium | reverse complement strand
CAACGCCTCATAAACCAACTTAATCATTTCTCCCATTTTTGCGGGTTCTAGCCAGCGGGTAACAATAACTAGGTCGTTTTTTTGGTCAATTACAATATAATTTCCGCCAAACCCGGCTGCGTAGAAAACATGATCTGGTACTCCCTCTATTTTACGAGAACCTTTGTTTAACCACCACATATAACCGTAACTTTTGTTGGCAGAAGAAGGAATTGTTGCCATTTTAATCCAGTTTTCAGAAATTAATTGTTTCCCATTCCAGTTGCCATTATTCATAAAAAGCAGTCCAAAACGTGCATGGTCGAGAGTGTTAATAAATACACCCGCACCAGAATGTCCGCCTCCAGTTACCGATTTCATTTGTAGTCCATCAATATTTACCCAAGCATGGTCGTAACCAAACCATCGCCAAGTTGTAGATGCGCCAATCGGATCCATTATTCTCTCTTTTAAAACTTGTGGCAATGGTTTTCTCCATACCTGTAGAAGCGAGTAGGAGAGTACATTTACTCGTACATCGTTATATTTAAAATATGTTCCCGGTTCATTTAATTTTCTATTTTTCCAGTCGTCAATACCACCTTCTCGTGGCGGGCGATCTGCCCAGTCTTTCATTCCAAAAAGTTCGCCACTCCAGTCCGACGATTGATTTAATAAATGTTCCCAAGTTATTTTATTGTTGTGTTCACCATCAAAAGTTTTGTCCCAAACATAGTTGCTCACTCTGTCTGTTACATCAGATATAAATCCATTGTCGAGAGCAAGTCCGGCAATTGTAGAGAGGTAACTTTTTGTAACACTAAAAGTCATGTCAACTCGGTTAACATCGCCCCACTGGGCAATAATATATCCATTTTTCAGAATTACTCCAGCAGGCCCACCGCGTTTTTTAGTTGGCCCGGCAATGTAATGAAATGGCTCATGTTTAAATCCATTTAATATGGCTACTCGTAAATCTTTCGGTTCTGAATATTCATTTTCCTGAGCAAAATCTACAGCTTCATTAAGTTTTGCTTTGTCTATTCCAAGCTTAGCTGGTGTTGCTGTTTTCCATGCGTTTCCTCTTTCCGGGAAATATATTTCTTGAGCAGTTGAAGTGGTAATAACACCCTGCATTAAAATGAATATGAAAAGAATAAATAGTTTTTTCATCATGTATATTTTTTTGTAAAAGACTAAGATATAAATGGTTTTTATTTATAGTTACAAATTAGAATTATATTTTGAAATAGGTAATATAATTAGTATTTGTTTATGAAAAAAACGTTCAGTAATTTGCAGAAAATCAAAAAGTTAAAATGAAAAAAAATATCAGATTAATAATTAAAATGCTGGTTTATGTAATTGCTTCTGTTGCACTTTATTTGGCAATAATAATTATTTGGGGAACTGTTACCGATTATCAACCCGATGAAGTGACAGAATTAGAATTAGGCGGAGATTCTGGTTTTGGTAACTTATCCGACTCAACATTTACATTTTTATCGTGGAATATTGGGTTTTGTGGACTGGGCGCCGAAATGGATTTTTTCTACGATGGGGGTAAAATGGTTCGGCCAACTGACGAATTAATTGAGAAATACACAAATGGTGTTTTAAATTATTTAAAATCGGCTGATAGTCTTGACTTTATTTTATTACAGGAGGTAGATAAAAATTCGGCAAGAACTAAAAAGCAGGATGAAACGGAAATGGTTGAGACCATTCTTCCAAAATATACGACCTCTTTTGGAACAAATTATAAAGTTCAGTTTGTGCCGCTACCATTTACAAATCCGCTCGGAAAAGTTGAAATGGGACAAATGAATCTTTCGAAATACCAGCCTGAATCGTCGCAGCGCTATTCCTTTTTTTCGGCTTACGCATGGCCAAAGAGGTTATTTATGCTCGATCGATGTTTTGTGGTTTCGCGGTTTAAACTTAATAACGAAGAGGAGCTGGTTGTAATTAATACACATAATTCGGCGTACGATGCGGGAGGAAAATTACGCGATGTAGAAATGCCAATAATTCGTGATTTGATGCTCGAAGAATACGAGAAAGGAAATTATGTGGTTGCCGGTGGCGATTGGAATCAAAATCCTCCAGATTATGATTTATCTAAAGTTGACTCAACTTATCAGGCAGTTGGAAGAGAAACTTTAGATAGTTCTCTTTTTCCTGAAGATTGGCAGATTGTTTACGATTCAGAAAAACCAACCAATCGTGCAATTGGTACTCCGTTGCAAAAAAACAAAACAGAAGTAACTATAATAGATTATTTTATTCTCTCTCCTAATATCAAAATGAAACAGATTAAAACACTTTCACAGAACTTTCAATTTTCCGACCACGAGCCTGTAATTTTGGAAATCGAAATAAAATAATTGAATTCTTAGACAACATTAATTTAGTTTATAAATTGAATTTGTAACCGACATTTTTTTCATAAAAAACAGTATTTTCACACATTCAAATTCAGAAGAAAAAAATGTCGAAAATACGAGTTACTAAACGATTTCATTTCGAAATGGCGCATGCGCTGTTTCAATACGACGGACTTTGCCGCAATATTCATGGGCACTCTTATAACCTTGAAGTTACTTTTATTGGAGAGCCCAAAAAAGAACCGGGACATCCGAAGGACGGAATGGTTTTGGATTTTGGAGATTTAAAAAAAATTGTAAAAACTAATATTGTCGATAGGTTCGATCATTCCTTAATGGTAAATTCTCTCTTCCCCGATTCGCAAATGGAGATGCTAAATAGAACAACAAATCGAATTATTGTGGTCGATTTTCAGCCCACATCAGAAAATATTGTTACTAATATTTCAGAAATTCTTCAACAACTTATGCCTGCCGGTGTTTCACTTTTTAGTATTCGTTTGTTCGAAACGGTTACTTCGTTCGCCGAATGGTTTGCATCTGACAATTAATTAAATAGAAAAATTATGCCTGAAAATAACCAGAATAAACTTTTTTTACTCGATATGTATGCGCTAATTTATAGAAGTTATTTTGCATTCATTCGTACACCCCGATTTAATTCGAAGGGTTTAAATACCTCGGCAATGCTGGGAGTTACAAATACAATAATTCAACTTCTCGAAAAAGAAAATCCTAATTTTGTTGGGGCAGTTTTCGATGTTTCGGCACCAACTTTCAGACACGAAATGTATTCTGAGTATAAAGCTAACCGTGATGCGATGCCTGAAGATTTAAGAAAATCTATTCCTTATATCCGTAAAATTATTGAAGGTTTTAATATTCCTATTATTGAAAAAGCTGGTTTCGAAGCCGACGATGTGATTGGAACACTGGCAAAAAAAGCTGAAAAAGAGGGTTTCACTACTTTTATGATGACACCCGACAAAGACTACGCACAACTGGTTTCAGATAAGACT
>DAOVTY010000340.1 GCA_030632865.1 Bacteroidota bacterium | reverse complement strand
GTCCTGATGGATACCCGAAGAGTGAGCAAAAGCATTTCGTCCAACAATCGCTTTATTTGGCTGAACCGGCATATTCATTAATGTTGAAACCATGCGGCTGGCGCCATATATTTTTTTAGTATTGATTCCGGTGTCAATATTCAAAACATGATATCTGCTTTTCAGAATCATCACAATTTCTTCCAACGAAGTATTTCCGGCACGTTCGCCAATTCCGTTAATTGTAACTTCTGCCTGGCGGGCACCATTCATAATTCCTGCAATGGTATTTGCAGTTGCCATTCCGAGGTCGTTGTGGCAATGTGTTGCAATTGTTGCTTTATGAATACCATTTACATTTTCCATCAGGAATTTTATTTTGTCGCCAAATTCGTTGGGAAGACAATAACCGGTTGTATCGGGAATATTTACGACAGTTGCCCCGGCTTTTATAACTGCTTCAACAACTTTTGCAAGATATTCGTTTCCTGTGCGACCTGCATCTTCAGCATAAAACTCAACATCTTCGACATATTTTTTTGCGTATTTTACGGCTGCTATAGCACGCTCGATAATAGCATCGGGATTTGAATTTAGCTTATGAAAAATATGAAAATCAGAAGTTCCGATTCCTGTGTGAATACGCCCCTTTTTTGCATATTTAAGCGATTCGGCTGCCACATCAATATCTTTTTCTACAGCACGAGTTAAGGCACAAATTGTTGGCCATGTAACTGCTTTTGAGATTTCTACCACCGACTCAAAATCGCCGGGACTCGAGATAGGGAATCCTGCTTCAATGATATCAACTCCCAAATCTTGCAGTGTTTTTGCAACTTCAATTTTTTCTACTGTATTTAACTGACAACCGGGAACTTGTTCCCCGTCTCTTAGAGTTGTATCGAAAATGTATAGTCTGTCGCTCATCTTTCAATTTATTAATTGTTATTCTTAATTTATAATTATCTTTTATAACATGAAAAAAGCCACCCTCTTTCTGAGAATGGCTTATTTTTTAAAATATCTTTTCAACACACCATTCTCACTTTTTCTGTAACAGAAGAAGAATACCAATAATTAGGTTTAGAATAGAAATGTTAATTATGCTTTTCATATTATTTACTTACGATTTGATGCAAATATCAAAATATTTTTTAGATATGAAAACATATAGTGTTTTTTTATTAAGATATTTCAGATTAAGATAATAAAGTATTGTATTATGTAAAAAATCAAATATTACAGTTATAGTATATTTGTAGTTGAGGTTTTGCTTTTTTATTTTTCCAATAATATTTCTTTACCGTTTTCATCAACAGGGACTAATTCGCGCCTTGGAAAAATATCATGTTTCGAGAAGGGACGAAGTCTGATTTTCCAATCGAAGTCTTTTAGCTTTTTGTCTTCTGCTTTTAGTTCTAAAACTGGCTTTAATTCTCCCTCGGGAGAATTTATAAATACAATTTGATGAATTTCCCCTTCTAAAAAACGAATGGATATTTTGCTGCTTTCTGCACGGTTTATACCTATTATGTTTTCCTCTTCGCGAGCATAGTAGAGCGTTTGCCCATTGCCATTTACATCAATTTTTTTAAGTTCCTGATTAACAATATAGCCAACCATCTCTTTCCCTTTTATTTGGTCGTACTGTCCTGTATCTTGTTGCGAAATAATAAAACAATTTTTGGTTAGATGTAGCTCGTCCGGACCATCGCTAACTTGTCTCATTTCAATTTTTTCTGCCGAGAGCTGATGGTTTTCGGACCAAATTACCGGTTTCTGATATAATTGGATTATGGAGTCTTTTGTGAAGTAAACCAACGAATCACAAAGTCCTTGCATGTCAGCACGAAAAAATCTGACACCATAATT
>DAOVTY010000328.1 GCA_030632865.1 Bacteroidota bacterium | reverse complement strand
TCAGAATGAAATAGACTCTCGTCTAACATCCACTCTTCAATTTCCAAATCACTGTCACTCTCCTGGATAAATTCAAAACCTGAACCTCCAAATAAATTGTCATTAACCATCCAACTCTCTACATTTAAAGTTGGATCGTTTTCATTCTCTAAAAATAAGAAAATGAAATTGTCTGTTATGCTAACTGGATTTTCTGTCGTTTTAGGAGTTTCAACCATTGCGAGTGCAATTTCGTTAAAACTACTATTTTCTAAAAGTTTTTTCCAAAAATCCTGACCATTAACTGTTAAACTTATTAGAACAAAACTAACTACTACCGCGATTGATCTTAAAATTGTTTTCTGAACATTGTTTTTTGTTTTCATGGCTTTTGTTTTTCTGTTTTCTGTTTGTTACTGTTTCTGCTTGTTTTCTATTTGCTTTCTTGTTATTAAGACGCTGCCTTTTTAATAATGTTACAACCTGTAAGGAACTTGCTTTAAAAAACTACTCTTTTTTACCTCGTTGTTTGTTATGCAAATATATGTATTTATTTTAGTACTATGCAACACAAAGTACTAATATTTTTTAATTATTTTTGCTTATGTCGCATAACTAGCAGGAAATATGATAGTTGAGAATAAAATAAATTTTAAATTTTTTTGCAATTTTATTTGAGAAGTGTATTTTTTCCAAAAAAGTGATAATTATTAATTTAGCAAATTACTTTCTTTTCATCCAAATTTATTGCGAAATGATTTCATTTTTATATTATTTGCCTTATTTCACTTATCATTTCTTTGTATTATTATTAAGCCATTCAAATTGTTAATAACCTATTAATAGGTTGTTAAAAAGTTGCTGAATTTGTTTAATAAGTATCTGATTAAGGTTTTGGTAGTAATGTTAAAAAATGTGAACTTTCGTCGCTTTTTTAAGTTTGTGTTTTAGAGTAAAATTAGAATTTGTAAAAGGTTTATTTTTATCCATAAGTTATGATAAAACTAGTTGTAATAACTAAATGTTACTGTGCGGTATTCCCCTATCATCAAATAAAACAAACAATAATATACTATTCATTTATTCAATTTTTATTAAAAAACAATTTTCTATGAAAAAAACAATTTTGTCAACTGTAATGGTGGCCATTTTTAGTTTGATTGGTTTTGCAACATTTGCCCAGGGAACAATAACTGGTGTAGTTGTTGATGCAGAGACTAATGAAGCTTTAATAGGTGCCAGCGTAGTTCTTGATGGTACAACCATTGGAACAGTTACTGATGTTAATGGAAATTTTTCGCTTTCTACAAAAGCTGGAGATCAAGTAATTAATATATCTTATATAGGATATGTTACTAAGCAAATCCAAGAAAAAATATTAGAAGGAAAGTCTGTTGATCTTGGAGAAATAGGACTTATGGCCGATGCTGTTGGTATTAACGAAGTAATGGTACTAGCCTCGGTAGCTGTAAGAAGAAAAACTCCGGTTGCAGTTTCTTCTATTGATCCAACACAAATTGCTGAAAAATTAGGTACTCAGGAATATCCTGAGATTTTAAAATCTACTCCGGGTGTTTATGCAACTCGTCAGGGTGGTGGTTTTGGAGACTCGCGTATTAATGTCCGTGGTTTCGATATGAAAAACACTGCAGTACTTATTAATGGCGTTCCGGTAAACGACATGGAAAACGGTTGGGTTTATTGGAGTAACTGGGCAGGCTTGTCGGAAGTTACCCGCTCGATGCAGGTTCAGCGTGGACTGGGAGCATCTAAACTTTCAATTGGTTCGGTAGGTGGTACTATTAATATTATTACCAAAACTACCGATGCTGAAAAAGGTGGAAGTGTTTATACCGGTGTTGGAAATGATGGTTTTAATAAAACATCGTTTACCCTTTCTACAGGGTTAAGCGAAACTGGCTGGGCAATTTCTATGTCGGGAGCCCATACTACAGGAAATGGCTGGGTAGATGCAACACAATTCGAAGGTTGGTCGTATTTTGCAAGTATCTCAAAACGTTGGGCAAATCAAATGTTAACATTTACGGCATTTGGTGCACCGCAAGTTCACGGTCAACGTTCTAGTACACAAAGCATCGACGATGTTCAGGATCCAGCAAAAGGGTTACGTTATAATCCAGACTGGGGATACAAAGACGGACAGACTTATAATTTAAGAACGAATTTTTATCATAAGCCACAAATGTCGATGAACCACTATTTAACAATTAGTGACAGAATGACTTTATCATCTTCAGCTTATTATTCATTCGGAACAGGCGGTGGAACAGGTAATTATGGATCAAACCAAAATGCATTTTACACATATAAAACGCCCGATAATTTAATTGATTATGATAGAATTGTTGCCGAAAACGTAGCTAATGGCAACGGTGGATCAACTGCAATTATGCGCGCTTCAAGAAACGATCATAACTGGATGGGAGTACTATCTAACCTGCAATACGATTTAAATGAAAATTGGGAATTAAGTGGAGGTGTAGATCTTAG
>DAOVTY010000201.1 GCA_030632865.1 Bacteroidota bacterium | reverse complement strand
TTTTAAATGGATTGAGTTGCCAGACTTCATCGGACCTGCTCGTTTACAACCGGTTGTTGTATCTCAAAATGCTGCTGAAGAAAAACACTTTTATCTTTTTAGTGGCTCCAGTTATCCCGACAATCAGAATGAACCATCTGTTACTACCGATGGATTGGAATACAATCCGAAAACTGCGGAATGGTCTAAGATCTCAGAAATTGCCCCAAAAGGATTTGAACCTTTTTCGTTGCATGGTGCCAGCGGTTTTCCTTTAGGAACAAATCACATTTTATTTATTGGTGGCGTAAATCGTGCTCTTTTTTACGATGCCTGGGTAAAAGAACGCCATGGTAAAGTGGCAAAAGAAAAAGGCGACACTGCAGCAATAAATCAATTCAATAAATGGAAAAAAGAATATTTGTCGCACCAGCCAGATTGGTACAATTTTAATAAACAGGTTTTGGTTTATCACACCATAACAAATAGTTGGACAGTTGGCGATGAATATCCTTTTCCGCCACCGGCAGGGGCAAAAATGGTAGCTTGGGAAAACGGCTGGCTTGTAATTAATGGAGAAACTATGCCCGGAATACGTTCAGCAAAAGTGTATTACGGCGAGCTAAAAGCCAGCCCAAAGTTCGGTTGGTTAAATTGGTTGCTCCTTATTTCTTATCTCGTAGGAATGCTTTATTTGGGCTATTTTTTCATGAAAAAAGAAAACAGTACCGATGACTTCTTTAAAGGAGGTGGCAGAATTCCATGGTGGGCAGCCGGAATGAGTATTTTTGCAACAATGTTAAGTGCCATCACATTTATGGCTATTCCGGCAAAAGCTTATGCAACAGATTGGCGACTATATCCTTTGGCATTTACAATTTTGTTCCTCACATTTCCGGTAATTCGATATTACTTGCCTTTTTTTCGCAGGCTAAATGTAACAACGGCATACGAGTATCTCGAGAAACGTTTTAATTACCCCATCAGATTGATGGCGAGTTTGCTTTTTATCATTTTTATGATTGCCCGAATGGCGATTGTGCTTTATCTTCCTTCTTTGGCTTTGGCTGCTGTTACCGGAATTGACATATTTTTTTGTATTGTTTTAATGGGAGTAATTACCATAATTTATTGTACAATGGGCGGAATTGAAGCTGTTGTTTGGGGCGATGTAATACAAGGTTTTGTTTTATTGGGCGGTGCAATTTTTGCTGCAATATTCCTGATTTTGGGTACTGAAGGTGGTTTTGCAGGTGTTATCGATATCAGTTCTCAGTATCATAAAATGCAGGTTTTTGACTT
Source organism: Bacteroidota bacterium (assembly GCA_030632865.1). GTDB lineage: Bacteria > Bacteroidota > Bacteroidia > Bacteroidales > Prolixibacteraceae > Draconibacterium. The sequence goes on along the minus strand of DAOVTY010000201.1, from coordinate 4,744 downwards.
TGCATTCGACTTTACCGAAGCCACAATTTGGGTGATTTTAATTGGAGGATTAGCAAATAATCTTATTTCGTACAGTTCTGACCAGGCCGTAATTCAGCGATATTTAACAACAAAAGATGAGAAATCGGCAAGTAAAGGTATTTTGTTAAATGGTGTAATGAGTGTTTTTGTTTTGCTTCTATTTTATTTTATTGGAACTGCACTTTTTGCATTTTATAAAACAAATCCCGGTGAATTGAATTTTGCCACGGAAAAAACAGACTCAATTTTTCCACATTTTATAATGTCGAAATTGCCAGTAGGAATTGCAGGCGTTTTAATAGCAGCAATTTTCTCTGCAACTATGTCAACGGTTTCGTCGAGTGTGAATTCAATTTCAACATCGTTTACTGCCGATATTTATAGTCGTTTATTCTCTGGCGCAAACGATAAAATGCAGTTGAAAGTAGCTCGGTGGTCTGGTGTAATATTTGGTGTTGTCGGAATTAGCTTTGCTCTTTTGCTGGCAACCTGGAATATTTTATCGCTTTTCGACTATTTTAATTTTGTACTGGGTCTTTTAACCAGCGGACTGGGTGGATTATTTGTGATGGGTATTTTCTTCCCTCGAATTGATGGAAGAAGCGCATTAGTTGGTTTTATTGTAGGAACTTTATTCTTGTTTTTTATAAATATGAATACAGATATTTCGTTTTGGTTATATGGCGCAATCGGAATTATTTCAACCGTTTCAATTGCTCTGCTTTTTAGTTTTATTTTCCCCAATAAAAAAGAAATTAAGGGTTTAACCTGGAAAACAATAGAAAAATAATGAAAAAACAAACCATAAAAAACTTCCTCGAAATCTATAAAACTGGGTTGCTGGAAAATATTATCCCATTCTGGATAAAACATTCAATTGATTGGGAAGATGGTGGATTTGCATTTTGTGTTGACCGAGATGGAACAGTTATCGATACAGATAAAGGCGTTTGGCAAACTGCACGTTTTACGTGGATGATTCTAACCATGTACAACGAAGTTGAGCAGAAGGAGGAGTGGCTGAAAATTGGAAAGCATGGTGTCGATTTCCTCGAAAAACATTGTTACGATGAAAATGGCAAGATGTATTTTATTGTTGATAAAAAAGGTGACCCAATTCGAATGCGCCGTTATGTCTTTTCAGAGTCATTTGCAGCAATTGCTTATGCCGCTTATTACAAGGCAACCGGAGTTGAGAAGTACAAAGAGCGTGCAATTGAAGCATTCAATGCTTTTTTGAAATACAACACAACTCCCGGATTGATTGCCCCTAAATTCACTAAAAACCGGCAAACACGCGGAATGGGAACACCAATGATTGGGATTGTAACTGCTCAGGAATTACGCAAGAACTTAGCCGATGATTCGTACACCAGTCAAATTACAGGTTGGATAAATGAAATTCAAAAGTATTTTCTCAATTATGAATACAAAGCAGTGATGGAGACCGTTGGTCCAAACGGCGAGTTTATCGACCATTTTGATGGTCGTACACTAAATCCCGGGCATGCGATTGAAGGGGCTTGGTTTATTTTGCAGGAAGCCAAAATTAGAAACAATGACCCTGGATTAGTTAAGCTCGGAACTACAATGCTCGACTGGATGTGGGAAATTGGCTGGGATAAAGAGTACGGTGGAATGCTCTATTTCAAAGATGTAAAAGGTTTACCTGTACAGGAATATTGGCACGATATGAAATTCTGGTGGCCACACAACGAAACAGTCATCGCAACATTAGTAGCATACGAATTAACTGGAGACGAAAAATACGCAGAAATGCACAAACTCGTCCACGACTGGACTTTTAAACATTTTCCAGACAAGGAATATGGTGAATGGTACGGTTATCTTCACCGCGACGGACGGATTTCTGTTCCCTTAAAAGGAAATATTTGGAAAGGTCCATTTCATATTCCACGAATGTATTTAATGGCTTGGAAAAGTTGCGAAAGGTTGATAGAACAAATATAAAATTATCATCTTTTTTTAGACGATTCCCGAACAACCAACTCAGTTTTTAATACAATTTGTTGTTTAAAATTACTGCCTTTTTTAATTAACTGAAAAAACAAATTTGCAGCTTCTTTACCCATTTCTAAAGTTGGGTGACTTATAGAAGTTAATGTCGGTTCAACAATAGTTGAATGAAATTCGTCGGTAAAACCAACCAAAGCAATATCATCTGGTATTCTTAAGCCATGTTTTTTAATCTCTTTCATTGCTGCAAAAGCAATTGTGTCGTTTAGTCCAAAAATTGCATCGGGAAGTTTAGTGTTGTTTAATAATTGTTGGGTTGCTCGAGCTGCATCTTCTGCACTCAAATTGCATTCTGTCAAAAGTTGAGGATCAAATTTTAATCCGCACTCTTCCAATCCTTGCAAATATCCATCTTTACGATTTTTCGAAATATTTAAATGTTCGGGACCAGAAATGTAGGCAATCTTTTTATAGCCATTTTCATAAAAATGATGAACTATCTTTTTTGCAGCATCAACACCATCAGCAATTACCGAAGGTACTTTTAATGGTTCACAAATACGGTCGAAAAACACCAATGGAATTTCATTTTGAATAAGTTTTTCAAAATGTTCGAAGTGGCTAGTTTCCCGACTAACACAAACAATAAAACCTTCAACCCGCGATTTTAAAAAATTTTCAACCGATTCAATTTCCTTTTCGATCAATTCGTTTGATGAGGCAATTACAATAAAGTAACCGTGTTGTTTTGCCACCTCCTCAATTCCCGAAATAATAGATGAATAGAAGTGGGTAACAATATCGGGAACAATTACACCAATCATTTTTGTTTGTTGCTTTAGCAAACCCATAGCAAGTGGGTTGGGTGTGTAATTCCGCTCTTTTGCAAGATTCTGAATTTTTGCGGTTAGCTCGGCACTAATATCAGGATGATTTTTTAATGCTCTCGAAATTGTTGAAATTGAAACTCTCAATTCATTCGCTAAATCTTTTAATGAAATGTGTTTTCTGCTCATTAATTTTTATGAACTACAAATTTAACATTTTTTGTGGGTGTGTGGGAATTTCAATTTACGTTGGGACAGGGAGTTTCTAACTCCCTATTTTTATGTTGACTTGGAAAGTCAACGTCCCGGGATAGAAACAGGATAGCATCCCTCTGAGTTGCTACAAACAGAGAAGCTATCCGTAAAGTTTATAGCGACTTTAAAAATATGGATAGCATTGCTTGTAGCGATTCCATCCGTTTGGATGTTGTGGTTTCCAACTCCCTGATTGTACTACTTAGAAAGTCCAACTCCCTGATAAAAACGAAAGTCAAAATACATCTATTATGTTACACAACATATTTTATCGACCACAAACCTTTGCGGAAACCTTTGCGGAAAAATGGACTGCTTTTAAGGTTGCAGAAGATTAAAAGAATACCAATATTTGTATCGAAAGTAAAATATAAAAACAAAAAAATGAAACGAATTTTAGTAGCAGGCGGGGGTGGTTTTATTGGAGGACACCTTGCAAGAAAGTTAGTTGATATGGGCAACCATGTGAGAGTTGTGGATAAAAAACCTATTACAGAATGGTATCAGGTACACGACGATTGTGATAATTTGGTTCTAGATTTAAACGACAAAGCAAATTGTTACACTGCCACAAATGGTTACAACGAAGTTTATAATCTTGCCGCAGACATGGGCGGAATGGGTTTTATTGAAAATAACAAAGCAGATTGCATGTTGAGTGTTTTGATTAATACACACCTTTTAATGGCAGCTCGTGATTTGGGAATTACACGTTTTTTCTACGCTTCGTCGGCATGTGTTTATAATGGCGATAAGCAAACTAATATTGACAATCCGGGATTAAAAGAAGCCGACGCCTACCCGGCAATGGCTGAAGATGGTTACGGTTGGGAAAAACTATTCTCAGAAAGAATGTGCCGACACTTTACCGAAGATTTTAAATTAACAACCCGAGTTGCACGTTTCCATAATGTTTATGGTCCGTATGGAACTTATGATGGTGGTCGCGAAAAAGCACCAGCTGCCATGTGTCGCAAAGTAATAGATGGTGAACTTTTCGGGAAAGATGAAATTATAATTTGGGGCGACGGCGAACAAACCCGCTCGTTTATGTATATCGATGAATGTGTTGAAGGAATTTTGAAAATTATGGAAAGTGGTATTGAAGAACCTATTAATTTGGGTAGCGACGAAATGGTTTCCATAAATCAATTGGTTGATTATGTTGAAGAAATTGCCGGATACAAATTAAAACGTACTTACGATTTAGATGCCCCAAAAGGAGTTCGTGGACGAAATAGCGATAACGATTTAATAAAGGAATATCTAGATTGGGCACCTTCGTATCCACTAAAAAATGGAATGAGAAAAACGTACGATTGGATTAAGGAGCAAATGATAGCTAAGAAGTAATTAGTATTGAGTAATTGGATTAAGTACTAAGTAATGAGTGAAATTAATGTAATTCTTATGGAAATTAGAAGCATGTTTATTTTTTAAAACAAAAATTATCCGGTTAAATTCTCTTTACTAATTACTAATTACTCAAATCTCAAAATCTATAAAATGAGCCAAAAAATAGTTATGGTTAGCGGTTGTTACGATTTACTTCATGCAGGTCATGTAGCATTTTTTAAAACTGCCGCCGAATATGGTAAATTACATGTTTATGTTGGGCAAGATCAAAATATAAAATTCTTAAAAGGAAAGGCTCCCTATTTTTC
>DAOVTY010000059.1 GCA_030632865.1 Bacteroidota bacterium | reverse complement strand
GGAATGTCGAAATTAATTACGTGGCTCACCTTACTAACGTCCATTCCGCGTGCCGAAACATCGGTTGTAATCAACACTCTTACATCGCCACTTTTAAATGCCTGGATAGAATTTATCCGTGCATTTTGTCCTTTATTAGAATGAAGAATTCGCGTTTCGCCAGTCGATTTTCGTTGAACTACTCTAAAAACCCCTTCGGCATGTTCTTTAGTTTTTACAAAAATAACAACTCGTGTAAAGGTCTCTTCATTTTCCAATAACGCTTCAATCAAACTTAATTTAGTTCGATAATTTGGCACTCGATACGCAATTTGTGTAACTTTTTCAACAGGCGTTGCCGTTGGCGCAACTTCTAGTTTTTCGTAATAATCTAAAAACTCTTCAGCCAGTTTTTCAATACTTTCAGAAAAGGTAGCCGAAAACAAAAGGTTCTGTTTTTTTGCTGGAATTACCTCTTGCAATTGTTTTAACTGAGGTAAAAACCCCATGTCTAACATTCGGTCTGCTTCGTCTATAACCAGATATTTTACTTTTTTCAAAACTAGTACTCCTGCCTGATACAAATCCCACATTCGCCCGGGTGTGGCAATCAAAACATCTATTCCTGGCTCCAACAAGTCAGCATGTTTTGTCCATCCAATTCCACCAAAAATAGATGCATGTCTCAATTCAGAATAAGTAGTAAGTTCTGCTACATCCTCGCCAACCTGAATAGAAAGTTCACGAGTTGGTACAATTATTACAACTCTAGGAGCAACTCCTTCGGGCTTTCTGAGTTTAGTTAAAAGGGGCAGAAGATAAGCAGCCGTTTTTCCTGTTCCAGTTTGTGCTACTCCTACAATATTCACCCCCGAATTAATTTTAGGGATCGCTTGTTGTTGAATTGGAGTAGGATCGATAAAACCAATATCGTTTAACGATTTCAATATCGACTTTGCTATTTTTAGTTCTTCGAAAGTTTTTTTCATCCAAGTATTATTTACGAGCAAAACAATTACAAAAAAGCTTTACTTAAATTAATTTCAGCTATTTGTTACAACGTTAAAATATGCCGATTTTCTGCAAAAATAATAAAATCAGCCAATTACCTCAACTTATATACCTGCCCAGGTAAAACTGCTAACACATTTTTAAACTCTAAATTAAGCAAGGTAGTAGAAACCCTACTTGTTGGCAGTCTCATTTCTGCAGAAATCTGGTCTATAAAAAGCTCACCTTCTTTTCTCAGCAGGTCAACAATTTGCTGCTCTTTTTCATTTAACTCAACAAACAAAGTAGATTGAGTATTTTTCTCTTTTGAGTCATTTTCCCATCCCATAAAATATTCCAAATCGTCGATTCCATCAATTAAAGTTGCACCACTATTTCGGATAAGTTGATTGCAGCCTTTAGAATAAGCATCTCCAGCTCTGCCAGGAAATGCAAACACATCGCGATTATAGGACGATGCAATATCAGCAGTAATAAGTGAGCCTCCCTTTGCTGCCGATTCAACAACAATAGTTGCATCGGCAAGCCCTGCAATTATTCTATTCCTCCGTATAAAATTAGCGGGATCTATTTTTGAACCACTTACAAAATCGGTAACCAAACCGCCATTTAAAATCATCTTTTTTGCAGTCTCTTTATGCAACGAAGGATACAATCTATCCAAGCCATGCCCAACAACGCCAACGGTAGGAATATTACATTTGAGTGCTGATTTATGCGCCTGAATATCAATTCCGTATGCGAGTCCGCTAACTACAATAATTTTATAATTTCGTTTAGCAAACTGCTGTATTATTTCATCACAAATATGTTTGCCATAATCTGTTGCATTGCGAGTTCCAACAATACTAATAATGCGCTGTTCGTCTAAATTCATTTCCCCTTTCGAGTAAATCATTATTGGCGAATCGATACAATTTTTTAACCGTCGAGGAAAATTATTATCAGTAAAAAAATAGGTGGCTATTTTATGTTTTTCTATAAAATCAATCTCTTTGTTTGCTTGTTCAAGAACGTCAGAATTTTTAATGCGTTTTGCATTAACTTCTCCAATTCCGGGGATTTTAACCAACGATTTTAGCGACTCGGAAAAAACGCCTTCCACACTTCCAACGTAAGCGACCAAATTACGAGCTAATATTCCGCCAATACCAGGAATTAAAGAAATTGCAATTTTATATTTAAGATTATCGTTCACTGTTTGTTTGGGGAATTTATTTATTTATTTATAGGTTATATTGTGCAATGCATTTTGAATTTTAACTCTATCTTCAAACAAAACCGCCGATAAACTAACAGAAGGGTATTCTGCAAGACCACGTTTTGTTTGTACCTCAAATGAGATGTCTGACATTTTTCCGAAGATAGAATTTTCGAAATAAACTTTTCGCAACAAATGTTGTGGAAATTCTATTGAACTGTATGAAGCTTTTCTGAAACGAATGGCTTTAAAATATCGTAAAACTACCTTGTTATTTTCATCACTAAATTCTATAAACTGATAATCGGCAACATGAAAATAAAGATACCAAATAGAAAAAACCCCAACGCTGGCAAGACCGTATATAGTATGATCCAATAAAAAAAGTGCCAGTGCACTGAGTGCAATAAAAATACTTACCAAAAAAAATACCCGCTTAAATTTTGTTGCTTGTTGCCTATTATTTAGCTTCATTCTATTATTAAATTTCAAAGAATTAGAATCGATTCTGAGTTTAAAATATTAAAACTCAAATTTATTATAACTTTATCACAATTTAGCAGCAAGATATGGAAAATTCAAGAATATCATCAAAAATAATTTATAGCCGTTTAATTGAAAAGGAACTTCAGATTTGGATAAATAAATATGCCAAAGGGAAGATTTTTTTAGCTACCGAAGAGACTGTCAACGAACTTTGGATAAATAAATTTGATGATTTTTTTGCTACTAACGAAATAAAAAAAGTTGTAATTCCGGCTGGCGAAAACAATAAAAAAATTGAATCTGTTGCAAAAATATGGGAGTTTCTCTCGGAAAATGGTGGCGACAGAAAATCTCTCCTAATAAATATTGGTGGCGGAATGTTAACTGATCTGGCAGGATTTGCAGCAACAACTTTTAAACGCGGAGTTGACTTTTTAAATGTTCCTACCACACTGCTTTCTCAGGTTGACGCATCGGTTGGGGGAAAAACCGGAATTAACTTTAATGGTTTAAAAAACGAAGTTGGAACTTTTAAAGAGCCGGTTGCCGTAATTATAAATACAGATTTTTTAAAAACCATAGACAGAGAAAATTTCATATCGGGTTATGCCGAAATGATAAAACACGGGTTAATTTACAGTACCGAACATTTAAATGAATTAAAAAAGTTTGATTTTGATAATATTGATTACAACTTGTTACAAGAGATAATAGAACATTCGGTAAACGTAAAAGAGTATTTTGTAAGCAACGATCCTACTGAGCAAAATATTAGAAAAGCATTGAATTTTGGACATACAGCTGGGCATGCATTTGAGAGTTTGGCAATGGAACAAAAACGCCCAATTCTGCATGGTTATGCTGTTGCTTTTGGAATGGTTACAGAACTTTTTCTTTCATCAAAAAAATGTGATTTTCAAGTAAAAACGGTAGCGAATATTACTAATTGGCTACTAAAAATTTATGGTAAATTTGAATTTAATAGAAGTGATTATAACCGACTTTATGAATTAATGACCCACGATAAAAAGAATGAATCGGGAAGAATAAATTTTACTTTAATCCGGGAAATTGGTAAAATTGAAATTAACCAAGATTGCGATAAAGAATTAATTTTTGAGGCGTTGGATTTTTATAACGGATTATAAGAATTAACAACAGAAAACACCGATAATTATGATCTATAATATTTCTGCAAATACAAAAAATATTACCGGTAGAATTAATTTACCAGCTTCGAAAAGCATTAGTAACCGCGCATTAATTATCCATGCTTTGTGTTACAGTCCGTACCCACTTCATAATTTATCTGACAGCGACGACACAAAGGTTTTGCAGACTGCACTAAATTCAAATTCAAATAAATTTGACATTGGACATGCTGGAACTGCCATGCGTTTTTTAACAGCTTTTTTGGCAAAAATTGCAGGTTTGTGGGAAATAACGGGTTCAGAAAGAATGCAACAAAGACCAATCGGAATATTAGTTGATGCACTAAACAAACTTGGTGCAAACATTGAATATTTAGAAAATGATAATTATCCACCACTTAAAATTCTTGGTTCGCATTTAAAAGGGGAAACAATTGAGTTAGATGGTAGCATTTCGAGTCAATATATTTCAGCATTACTTTTAATTGCACCAACAATTGAAAATGGATTAACATTAAAGTTGAAAGGAGAAATTACTTCTCGATCGTATATAGAACTCACGTTGAATTTGATGACTAAATTTGGAGTTCAATATCAGTGGAATGAGAATGAGATTAATGTGCCCGAGCAAACTTATTTACCAATTGATTTTACAATTGAAGCTGACTGGTCGGGCGCTTCGTACTGGTATCAGATTTTAGCACTGGTTGATGCAGGAGATATTTTACTTGAAAACCTACAACTTAAGAGCTTACAAGGCGATGCAAATATTGCAAGTTGGTTTGAGGAATTTGGAGTTTATTCAATTCAGAAATCAGATGGTATTTTGATTTCGAAAAGGGAAAATATTATTCCCAAAAAGCTTAATTTAGATTTTATTGAGAATCCTGATATTGCACAAACTATGGCTTGTTTATGCGTTGCAAAAACAATACCTTTTAGTTTTACAGGATTAAAAACACTAAAAATAAAAGAGACCAATAGAATTGCTGCTTTGCAAAATGAACTTGCTAAATTTGGAGCAGAACTTACAGAGCCTAAACATGGAGAATTAGCATGGGATGGAACAATTAATTTTGCACAAAAAGAAGAAATTCCAACCATAAAAACCTACCACGACCACCGAATGGCACTTGCTTTTACACCAATGGCACTTGCCAGAATTAATCTGCAAATTGAAAATCCGATGGTAATTACAAAATCGTATCCTAACTTTTGGAAAGATTTAAAAAAAAATGGATTTGTAATTTCAGAGAATGATTAAACCATAAAATATCAAGACCGAAAAAGCTAATTTTGAACAAGTTTCAAAACTTTATCCAAATTGTTATTAAACTCAATTATTTTCGATTTTTCATTGCCTTTAGTATCTACAAATTCAAACCTGTATTTCACATTTTTTTTCAATTTAAATTTTAAGAATTTATTTAAATCGTCAGTTGATGTTGGAGTATAACCAAACACCACTTTTTTATCACCATCCCAAACAGTAACTTTTTCTGACATTCTATTGTCGGCACTTTCTAAGCTGGGTTCTTTATATAAAACCACATCGACTAACATTTCGTCTGCTTCTAATTTTTCACCTAACAATTGTTTTTCGTACAATTGAATATAACTATCCGTAACATTTACCCCGTTAATATCTTTTGCATCTTTCTTCCAAACTCTCGGGAAATAAGTGCCGGTTGGTTTATAAGAAGCTGCATAAATCCAGTGAATTGGTTTTTCGGGGTCAGCTTTTCCTGCGTCTGCAAGAAACCAACTTTTGTTTAATGCATCAGGATAATATTCTGTAAAATACCACTCGCCATCAATATAAACTTCCACCCAACTGTGATTTCCTCGCATGTTTGTCCACAATGGTGTGCCGGCAATTCGTGCAGGAATTCCAACAGAACGAAATGCATCTACCAACAGAAATGATAGTCCGGTACAAGTTGCCATATTTTCTTTTTCAGATTGAAAAGGGCTAATATTTACTATACTTCGCTTTGTATTATAATCTACTTCCAACTCATCGCGAATATTCAGATTAACTGAGTCAATGGCTTCACGAATTGTTTTACAATTTTTCACATATTTCGAAAAACGATTGTAGTAATTATCGCGCCAATTATCCCGATATTCATCTAAACTATAATATGGCAAAACCTCATTTAAAAAAATAGAATCTGGCAAACTTTTACACCATTCAAATTCGTTTCGCACTTTTAATGCACCATTAATTTGGTCTGAAACAAACTCGGTTGAAAGTGTTTTTAAATCTTTTGCCGGCATATAAGCAATAAGGAATGCTGCTGCCTCTTTTTGCTGTATTGAACTATTTTCCAGTGCAGAGAAAATTTGTTCAGCATTGTCTCCTGCTATTACATTGGCAGAATCTAATAGTGCAATATATTGTTTTGGGACTCCGGGATATTTCGATTTACAACCACCAATAAATAGTGTAATAACAATTAATAGTAATAATAGAATTTTCATACAAACTGAATTAATTTTATTGAAAAAATATAGTGAATTAGTTAAAAATTATTTATCGTAATTAAAACCTTTTAGATGGTGTCCCATACGGTCACGTTTGGTTCTCATATATTTTTGATTGTGTTCGTTTGGTGCGATTTCTACCGAAATAATTTCTGTTACTTCCAATCCATAACCCTCTAAACCAATTCTTTTAACCGGATTGTTAGTTAATAACTTCATTTTAGTTACACCTAAACTACTAAGAATTTGAGCTCCTACACCATAATCACGTTCATCGGCACCAAATCCCAAATGAATATTTGCATCCACAGTATCGAACCCATCATCTTGTAATTTATACGCTGCAATTTTATTCAACAATCCAATTCCACGACCTTCTTGCATCATATAAACAATCACGCCTTTCCCTACCTTATCAACCATTCTCATCGCCGCGTGCAACTGGTCTCCACACTCGCAACGCAACGAACCAAAAATATCACCCGTCATACACGAAGAGTGAACCCGCACCAAAATAGGCTCGTCAGTTTCCCAAGTACCTTTAATTAATGCAACATGCTCGGCTCCGTTAGATTTTTGACGAAAAGGAACTATTTTAAAATCTCCAAATTGTGTTGGCAACAAAACCTCCTCACCTCGAACGATTAAACTTTCGCTTTGCATTAAAAATGAGATTAAGTCTTTTATAGTAATTAATTTAAGGTTGAATTTTTGAGCAATTTTATGCAACTGAGGTAGTCGTGCCATTGTTCCATCGTCGTTCATAATTTCAACCAAAACGCCCGATGGTTTTAATCCTGCTATTCGTGCCAAATCAACAGCAGCTTCTGTGTGTCCACTTCTACGCAGCACTCCCCTATTTTTTGCTTTTAGTGGAAAAATATGGCCGGGACGCCCTAACTGTTCAGGCCGGGTTTTATCATCAACCAACATTTGAATTGTAATTGCTCTGTCTTTTGCAGAAATTCCTGTTGTAACTTCTGGGTGAATTGAATCTACAGAAACTGTAAATTGAGTTTCGTTTGCTGACGTATTTTTACCAACCATTAAGTCCAGACTCAATTCGTCGCAACGCTCTTCCGTTAATGCAATGCAGATTAAGCCCCTGGCATTAATAGTCATAAAATTAATAATTTCAGGAGTTATCAATTCAGAAGCAACAATAATGTCCCCCTCATTTTCTCTATCCTCATCATCAACCACAATAACCATTTCGCCATTTTTAATTGCCGAAATAGCTTCAGGAATTGTATTTAGATGTATATCAGTCATGGAATTTCACTTTTAAATCGACCACAAAATTACAATAAATATTCATAAAGAGAGCATGACATTTGTTGGAAATAAAAATTATACAACCTTAATTAATATGGAAAATAAAACTGCAGGATTTTGTAGGATTTTCTTTCTAATACTAACTGTCAGACCGTTTCGATTTCTCCCAGACAACAGATTGTTTTCCGTTAAAATAACGAAAAATACCCATAATTGAAGCATAGTTAATGGTTACAAAATAGTATGGTACAAATAGAATTTTAACACGAAGTTTTTTGTTTTCAAAATACCAACCAAAAATTGCTAGGAGATAACAAATAACCTGTATGTAAAGAAAAACAGAATAGAACTGAAGATTGGCAAAACTTCCTTGCTGAGCCACAATTATTAGATTCACAAATAGTATCAAAAACAACGAAATTGGAGCCAACGTCCATCGTAAAACTTTATGCGAAAAATATTGCCACGATAGTAGTCCTGACCGAAATGGATTCAGCAAATTTTTCAATCTGAAGATAGTTTGTATTCCACCTGCAGCAATTCTTATTTTACGTTTTAACTCCTCTTTTACATTTAACGAAGCGGTCTCTTCGGCATACGCATTTGGAGTGTAAGCAATGTGGTAACCTTTTAGTGCAATACGTAACGAAATAATAAAATCGTCTAAAAGGGTGTCGGTTTCCACATCTTCAAAAAGTTCAGTTCTAATTGCAAACAGCTCGCCTACAGCTCCCACGGCAGAATTCAATTCGGCATCCATGTTTTTAATCCACGACTCAAACTTCCAGTATAAACCCTCGCCTGCCCCGGCAGCAGTATCGGTTTGTTTTTCTACTATACGTTTTTCACCAGCTACACATCCGGTTTTTTTGTTACTGAATTTTGCAACAATTTCTCGAATAGATTGAGTGCCAAGAATTGTATTTGTATCGGAAAAAATTATGATGGGAGCTTTTACAAATTTAACCCCACGATTCATGGCATGCATCTTTCCACGTCTTTCATCAAAATGATAAACTTCGAGGTTAGTGTATTTTTTTAATAATTCAGGAGTGCCATCATCCGAACCATCAGTTACCCACAAATATTGTATTTTTTCTTTCGGATAATCTAGCGAAAAAGAGTTCTCAACTTTTTGGTGTACAAAATCTTTTTCGTTGAATGCAGTTACAAACAAACAAACATTGGGCTCGTAAGAATTATTGGTTTTAATAACGTGTTTTGGAAACAGCAACTTTTTTAGTTTCAACAAAAAAAACAAGACAAAAGCGTACCCAACATAGGTGTATATTATAATAAAAAGAAGTATCCAAAACAGTATAACCAAACTCATTTTGTATGCTTTTTATAAAACTCTACCAGTTTACTTGCAGTTGCCAAATTATCAAATTTTTCGTGAATAAACTCGATAGCATTTTTACTAATCAAATCAAAATATTCACGATTTTCTATCAATTCGTAAATAGAATTAACAAATACCTCTGCACTTTCTGCAACAATTATATTTTTACCCGATGTAGTTGAAATACCTTCGGTACCAACCTTTGTAGAAACAATTGGTTTACCCAGCGCCATACCTTCAATAACTTTAATGCGCATTCCGCTACCCGAATAAAGTGGAACAACCATTATCGATTTTGAATTCATAAATTCATAGGCATCCTCAACTTCACCTTCAAAAATTACATTAGAAACTTCCAACTTTTTCTGTAACCAAAGTGGAGCATTTCGTCCGGCAACAAAAAATTTTAAATCAGGATATTTTTCATGAATTTCATCCCAACAATTGTCTAAAAACCAAACCAATCCCTCTTGGTTAGGAGTCCATTCTAGAGAACCTATATGAAAAAGAGAAGGGTGCTCAAGATTTTTAGCATTTGGAATTAACTCCGATGCGTCTATTCCTGTTTGAGAAACATGACTCGGTTTTGTATTTCCCAGCTTATTTAAATAATTTCCATCGCGCTCGGTAATTGGAACAATTAAATCGTAATCATTTATCAAGCGAGTTTCAAATTTTCTTATTCTTTTTGAAAGAATTTTCAAATACCACTTTTTAATTCCCTGAGAATTAAAGGCTGTTCTATCCCATATTTCGTGTTCGATATTATGTGCTCGATAGACAATTTTTGCCGATGAATTTTTACGAATAATAGGAATATATGGACACACGTAAAGTCCTTCTAACTGAACAACATCAAACTCATTTTCAGCCAAAATCTGTTTTAACTCCGATTTAAATTGCGGAGAAATAAACCGTACTGCATTGTATGGTTTTCTTGAAAATATTAAATTCCATAATGCAGAAATAATATAAATACGGGCAGGTACATCTACTAGCTTAAACTCGGCCAAATCTTTTATCGACTCCGGAATTTCATCCAGCGAAACATGATGTTTTGCTGTATTCATAGAAATAATTGTAACCTGATGACCAAGCAATGAAAATCCGCGCGTTAAATTCATGCAGGCAATAGCACCACCATCTTTGGTAGGATAAGGAATTTTATTTGTAACCTGCAAAATTTTCATTTTTTCACTTTTAGCTTTTCAATAAGTTTACTCAACCCTAGTCTATTAAAAAATTTGGTGTATGTTTCGGCTGACATAATTGCCGAATCGGTTCCTGCTTTGTAAGAAAGCCAAACACCTACCGGAAAAAATACAAATGATGAAAACCACATCCCAGAAAACATTTGCCAAACTTCTTCGCGTGCTGATTTTTCTCCGGTCATAGAAATTATATAATATGCAATAAATAAAAGTATAGATATTACAACCGGCATTCCAAGTCCTCCCTTTCGAATAATAGCTCCTAAAGGTGCCCCAATAATAAAGAAAATAAGTACTGCAATAGAAAGGGTGAATTTCCGATGCCTCTCCATATCGTGTTTATTTATATACTTTTTCTTTTCGTAAAGTTGCCCTTGATACAAATTAAGATTTTGCATATTACTTCTAGCTCTTTCCAAAGCCTGCTGCGTAATCTCGGCTTTAACCCATTTGTCAATACCTGTAAAATAATCGTCGAAATTAAATATCGAATCTACTTCTATCTCTATATCGCGTATTAACGAATCGTGCGGAGCAGTTAAATTAAATACTTTTTTAGACAGCGAAGAGTTGATACTTATTTGTAACATAGAATGCCGCAACCTTTTATTATACTCAATATCCAAAGAGTCTTTCATTGTTACTAGCTGACTAATATTAAGCATTCTATACGAATTTTTAAAAATATCGTCATCGCGTCTATCAAATTCAAAATCTCTAACTCTAACCCGAATTGTCTGCTCTTCAAATTTATCGCGCCGGAATGGACGCTTTTCTCTCTCTTTCCTATTTTTTGTTTTTTCCTCTGAATAATTTATACCATTAAACAGATTTAAAACCATATATCTTTTATCATCAGTCATTCGCAAATACCCCGAATCTGCAACTGTAACACTTTCGTTTGTCATGCTTCGGGTATGGTCGTATATTAACAAATCGTACAACATATTGGTTTTATGACTTTTACGCCCAACTTTAATATTATAACCATCTATTTCGTTTGTAAAAACGCCCTCTTGTAATATCAACTCGGGACGCTGCTTTTTTACACTATACATTAAAGTTGTAAACTTCAGATTAGTGTAAGGCAATACATTATTGGAGAAATAAAAGGCAATCGCTGTAACAATAACTGCAATTACAATCAGGGGTTTCATTATACGAAAAAGGGAGATTCCTGACGATTTCATTGCAACGAGCTCGTAATTTTCGCCCAGTGCGCCAAAAGTCATTATAGATGCTAATAACATTGCCAGCGGAAAAGCAAACGGTAAAAGGCCAAAAGATGCATAAAACAGCATTTCTCCTAATACTTTAACATCAAGACCTTTGCCCACTAAATCGTCAACGTATTTCCAAAGAAATTGTAATAAAAGTACGAATACAACAATTAAAAAGGTCATAAAAAATGGCCCTAAAAAAGATTTTATTACGTACCAGTGTAAGCGTTTCATGAAAAATTATTTCTACAAAACTAAATTATTTTAAGAATTAGTAAAGTAAAAAAAGGTTAAGAAATCAATAGAAAATAAAAATTTGATATTAAACTGATGCAAGACTAAAAAAAAATCTACGAACCCAAAACATGTTTCAATTCGGACACTTGCGAATTCCAGAGTTCCTCTGTCTCTTCCTGTTCATCGTCTTCTGCAAAATCAACAATTAGCAACGATACATCGTTAGTAAGTTCGTCGCGCACAATTTTAAATTCAAAATAAGCATCATCTTCGTTTTCCCATGTAAATCTAACCAGCGAGTTTTCTTTTCGAAGTGTCATCTCTGCAGTTTGTTCAGAGCCCTCCCAAATAAAAGTATAGAATTTACCTTTTAATCGAACATCGTCGGCAAACCACTCTGTTAAACCAGAGGCAGTACTTAGTCTATTGTACAAAACCCTTGGAGAACAATTAATTACATATTCTAATTGAATTTTAATCTTGTCAGTCATGCGATTATTTTTTTGCCAATATAATTAATCTGATTGTAACTAACAACTCGTAAAACAATACATACATTAATTGCAGGTATTTTTTAAATGAAAAACTGAGCTAAATAAAAATAAATACTATATTTGCACCGCAAAAATAATGCATTTGGCGAGGTAGCTCAGCTGGTTAGAGCGCGTGATTCATAATCACGAGGTCGGGCGTTCAAGTCGCCCTCTCGCTACGATTGAGGATGAAACACTTACACTTTTTACGTGTAGGTGTTTTTTTATGTCTTGCCCGATTCTTGCCTGAATCCTTGAAAAACATTTTTATTCTAACTTTCAATTTCTCTCTAAAATCCTATTGATAAGTAACTTTTATACCTTTGACTTAGAACACAATTACAACCTTGATATTGGAAGTCAAGAGGTCATCGGTTCAATTCCGATATTATCCACCTGATAATCAAGGAGTTGCGAGATTAATAATCGTGACTCCTTTTTTTTTCAAGATGTTGTCGAAAATGAACCGATTGTATTGGATTTTTGCTGTTAGACTAGTTGTTCTCAAACTTCTCTTTATTGAAGTTCTCATGGATTGATTTAGAGATTGAAGTTTGTTTATTATTAAACGATTTGAAGTTGTATTATTTCATATAATTCCATTAAATAATAAACAGAAAACTGTAGCATGACACTTAACTAATCATGTAGGTTTTTGTTATATATCCATTGTTTATAATTCATCATCAAAAATGTTTTTAACAGTTTCTATCATTGCTTCGTTGTTGGAGTATGTTAACTGGTAACAAGGAAGTTTCTGAAACCAACTTAGAAATTGTTTTGCATTCTTTTCCGAGGGTGATATCCACGAGTCGGGTACTAATTTCTGAAAAGCGATATCTTTTGACAAACTGCTAAATTGCAGATAGGCTTTTGCTTCATATTTTACAAAAACCAAAGCTTTGCAAGGTACTTTTTTGGGGTTTCCTTTTGCCGAATTGGGGTTCGATAAATATCGGACCGTTTTATTAAACATCGGATAACAATATTCATGAGCATTATGTAGTTCGGCAAATTTGGGAGCAAATAAATCAATCGCATATTTTTTGACTGAAATGGCAGCTGGGAAAGAACAAAGAAGGGAAGTTTCGCTTTCAACCGGTAAAAAATCATCGGCAAGCACATCATAACCACTGGCCAATAAAATAGCCGACAAAGTGCTTTTCCCATTTCCTGAATCACCCAAAAACATAATACTTTCTTCCCGGTTTGAAATACCTGCTGCATGAAAAATAGCCATCCAGTCTTTTTCTTCATTAGTATATATTTTCTGAAGAATTTCCATCGACATCTTTCCTGTCATAAAATGTTCCTTATCAGAGCTCCAAGTTCCAATCGTTTTACCATCAACGATTAAAGCAATTTCTGAATCTACTTTAAAGAGTTGGAAATGGTTGTCGGAATCAGAAACTGTGGTAACTTCCAAATGAGCAAATTTGGGATGAATCAGACATTCAATTTCCGGAGTTTCGTATTCGTCCATGCTTATTGTAACTATATTGTAGTCGTATCCTAATTCTAAATCAGATTTATTAACTACATCGGATAATTCAAAAAGTAACGGACTACAAATACCCGGACACTGGTAATAAACAAATGCAATTACAGTAGCTTCGGAAGAAGAAATAAATTGTTTTAAAGTAACATCATTTCCTTCG
>DAOVTY010000332.1 GCA_030632865.1 Bacteroidota bacterium | reverse complement strand
CTTTAAATGTCTCTTTTGTTAAATGTTCTAACATGCTATTATAATTTTAATTATTTAATACTTGGCGACATGCTGGAGTTAGGAAAATACTCTAAAGAAGAGCATACAAGAATTATTAATTTTCTGAGCAAAGTTGCACCAAATAAAGTATTCCTAATTGGTACTATATTTTATGAAACTGGCGATAAATCCAATTTTACGGTATTTCAAAATGTTTCTGAATTGAATTTATATTTGAGAAAAAATCCAATAAAAAACGGGAACATCTTAATAAAAGGTTCCCGTGGCATTAAACTTGAAAAAGTTCTTGAATATCTTTAATATATCTTAAAAATAGTTTTCATTGAAATTTCCAGAGTTTTCAGATCTGTTATTAACTAGCCGAAGGTTTTTCAACTTTTAATACATCAGCAATTGCTTTCTCGAAAGTTGGTTTTGGTAAAGCACCTTGCGCCATTTGTGGCTGTCCTTCTTGCGGAACAAAAAGTAAAGAAGGAATACTTTGCACACCAAACATACCTGCTAATTCTTGCTGATCTTCGGTATCTACTTTATAAATAACAATAGTATCGCCATACTCTTTTTGCAACTCCTCTAGTACCGGAGCAACCATTTTACATGGGTTACACCAATCAGCATAGAAATCAATCATACAAGGTTTATCACCTTCATATTTCCACTCTTTGTTTGCTTCAAAATTGAAGACTTTCTCTTTAAATGTCTCTTTTGTTAAATGTTCTAACATGCTATTATAATTTTAATTATTTAATTTTATTTCACAAATTCGATACCTGCTTACCAATAATAGTGCCTCTATTTCAAAATCAAAAATTTAACTTGAATTAAACTAAATAATTGTAATTTTGTCACGCTTTTAAACGGTAGTGTCAGATAATCAAATAAATGCTACTTATATTGTCAGGAAATGAATAGTAAATTAGAACACGAAATATTTCAAAAAATATCGCAAGTTGCCGACCAAAAACAGATAGAGGTATTTGTAATCGGTGGGTTTGTACGCGACTTATATTTAAATAGACCATCAAAAGATATTGATATTGTATCGGTAGGTAGTGGTATTGAATTTGCCAAAAATATTGCAAAAAGTTTAAACCCAATACCGAAAGTAACTATTTTCAAGAATTTTGGAACTGCCATGTTGAAATACAAGGGCATGGAGATTGAGTTTGTGGGTGCACGAAAAGAGTCGTACCACAGAGACTCTAGGAAACCAATAGTTGAAAATGGAACTCTCGAAGACGACCAGAACAGACGAGATTTTACAATTAATGCCATGGCATTGGGACTTAACAAGTCAAATTTTGGAGAGCTGGTAGATCCATTTAATGGTATAGACGATATGGAAGACCTGATTATTCGTACACCGCTTGATCCTGATATAACTTTTTCAGACGATCCTCTTAGAATAATGCGTGCCATTCGTTTTGCAACTCAATTAGGATTTGATATTGAAGATGAAACATTTGATTCTATAATAAAAAATAGAGAACGTATAAAAATAATTTCAGGCGAAAGAATTATTGAAGAATTGAATAAAATAATGATGTCGCCAAGACCATCGATTGGATTTAAGTTGTTAGAAGAGACAGGATTATTGAAAATTATTTTTCCGGAATTACAAAAAATGAAAGGTGTTGAAAAAGTTAATGGTATTGGACATAAAGATAACTTTTATCACACATTAGAAGTACTCGACCGAATTGTACCTAATACCGATAATCTTTGGTTGCGTTGGTCGGCGTTACTGCACGACATAGCAAAACCGGCTACAAAAAAATTTATTGCAGGGCAAGGCTGGACTTTTTATGCTCACAATTTTATTGGTGTAAAAATGATTCCAGGAATATTTCGTAGGCTGAAATTACCTCTCAATGAAAAGATGAAATATGTGCAAAAAATGATTCTTCTGCACATGCGACCAATTGTTCTTTCTGAAGAGGAAATTACAGATTCAGCAATTCGTCGTTTACTTTTTGAAGCCAATAACGACATTGACGATTTAATGACACTCTGCGAAGCTGACATCACGTCGAAAAACGAGGATAAGGTAAAAAGATATTTGAGCAATTTTAAATTGGTTCGGGGAAAATTAAAAGAAATTGAGGAAAAAGATAATATCAGAAATTTTCAGCCACCGATTGATGGTGAACTAATTAAGACAACATTTAATCTACAGCCTTGTCGAGAGGTTGGAGTAATAAAAGATGCCATAAAAGATGCTATTCTTGATGGAGTAATTAATAACAATTACGAAGAAGCTGTTGTATTTATGCTTGAAGAAGCTGATAAACTTGGAATAAAAAAAACTAACTAATCTAATTTTTCTAACTGCAACAGCACCGGCAAGTGATCGCTAAAACCTCCCAT
>DAOVTY010000294.1 GCA_030632865.1 Bacteroidota bacterium | reverse complement strand
TTGCTGTATTTGCTATGTTCCAAATGAAATTTGCCATAATTACGCCTGCACTAATTACCGGATCATTTGCAGGCCGGGTTCGTTTTAGAGCTTATATGCTCTTTATGTGTTTATTTATAATTTTTATTTATTCTCCTTTGGCACATTGGACATGGCATCCAAATGGATTTCTAAGGAATTGGGGTGTTTTGGATTTTGCTGGAGGAACAGTTGTTCATATGTCGGCTGGTTTTGCTGCATTAGCTGGGGCAATGTTTCTTGGTAGGAGAAAAGATGCGAATAAGGAAATTAAACCAGCCAATATTCCTTTTATATTATTGGGGGCTGGAATGCTTTGGTTTGGTTGGTTTGGTTTTAATGCAGGTTCTGCACTTGCTGCAGATGGGATTGCTGCATCGGCTTTAGTAAATACAAATACTGCATCGGCTGCGGCAATGTTAACATGGATATTTTTCGATGCGGCCAGAGGGAAAAAACCGTCGGCAATTGGTGCTTCAATCGGGTTAGTAGTTGGATTAGTGGCTATTACGCCAGCAGCAGGCTTTGTAAATGTTGGCTCAAGTATTTTTATTGGCGTTATTGCCTCATTAGTGAGTAACTACGCAATTACTCTTCGCACAAAATCAAAACTTGATGATACTCTGGATGTATTTCCTGCACACGGAATGGGCGGTATTGTAGGTATGTTGGCAACTGCAGTTTTTGCTAACGAAGTCGGATTAATTCATGGTGAAATAACTACTTTCTTATATCACTTGCTTGCATTGGTTATTGTTAGTGCTTTCACTTTTGGAGGATCACTATTAATGTACAAAATTACTGATATGCTGGTGCCACTACGAATTTCGCCACATGGAGAAAAAATTGGGCTTGATAAAAGTCAGCATGACGAATCGTATGACTTTGTTTATAAAGAAGAATAAAAGGAAATAAAAAAAGCCAGTAAAAATTACTGGCTTTTTTCTATTTAATTGGAACTTGCCTTTTAAAATCCATTTCTAACGAAATAAAAGTTTCCGTTCTGGCAATCCCTTCAACATCCTGAAGTTCTTGATCAATTAGCATTTTCAAATGCTTATTTGTTTTTGTTTGAATTTTCACAAAAATCGCATATTGTCCGGTTGTATAATGACATTCTACAACCTCAGGTATTTTGCGCAAAGCCTCAACTACCTGAACATGATGTTTAGCTTTATCCAAATAGATGCCCATATAAGCACATGTATTGTACCCCAATTTCTGTGGGCTCACTATAAATTCACTGCCTTTAATAACCCCAATGTTCAAAAGTCTTTGAACTCTTTGATGAATTGCTGCTCCAGAAACTCCACACTCACGAGCTACTTCAAGAAATGGAATCCGTGCATTTTTTGTAATAAGCTTCAGAATCTTTTCATCCAAGCCATCAATATCTGCAGCTTTCTCTGTATAATCAGATTTATCCATAATTTTAGAATTGTGTTAGTAGTAACAAATCAACAATCAAAAGTATAAATTATTTACAATATTTAAGTATAGCAGGTAAAAATCACTCCAACTGCAACAAATTGCAAGCAAACGAAGATTCTTGCAAAAAAGGAAGATGATTTATACACCTAAATTAATATTCGAAATATCGGTTCCAGATGGCTCCTGGAAAACTTTTAATTCGAATTCTGGAATAACAGCAAAAATATGATCGAATATATCAGCTTGGATTGATTCATAATCTGCCCATTCCTGCACTTTCGAAAAAACGTAAATTTCAATAGGAAGTCCTTTCCCCGATGGATTTAATTGACGAACTAAAAATGTCATATCTAAATTAATCATTGGGTGCTGTCGCAAATACACTTCCAAATATCTTCTGAAAATACCAACATTGGTTTGATGGCGTCCACTGATAAAATCTTCATCAGAAAGATTTTTATTGTGCTCTTTTAATTCCACCTCTTTTTGAACTACATAATCACGAATCAGTTCAAATTTCTCGAAACGAGATAACATTGCAGAATCACAAAATTTAATGCTACTCATATCTATAGAAACCGCCCGTTTTATTCTTCTGCCATCCGATTCTTCCATTCCTTTCCAGTTATTGAAAGACTCAGCTACTAGTGCATAAGTAGGGATTGTAGAAATTGTTTTATCCCAATTCTGCACTTTAACTGTGTTCAATGTAATGTCAGTAACTGTTCCGTCTGCATTATGGCTTTTCATTTCAATCCAATCGCCAATATTCACCATATTATTTGCAGAAAGTTGAATGGAAGCCACAAAACCAAGTATCGTATCTTTAAAAACCAAAATTAAAACAGCAGCCAAAGCACCTAAACCAGCCAGAAGAACTGTAGGATCTTTCCCAAGTAATACAGAAATAATCATAATTCCTGCCATAAAAAAAACCAAGATTTTTACCAACTGAACATATCCTTTTATTGAACGATGATGCGAATATGCAGTTGTATTATAAATTTCTAAAGCAGCATTTAAAACAGAATTTGCAACAAAAACAATAATCAACGTAAAATAAAATTTTGAAACTTTTAACAAAAATGCCATTAAAGAAAAATAGTAATCTTTCGACAATATTTCAACCGCTGCAGGTTCTAATTCGCTTAGTTCCTGATGCAAAACGGGGTATGAGAAATCTGCTGAATAATATAAAATTAACGCCGGCACTACATGAGCCAATCCCCTGAATACTTTATTTTTAACCAGAATATCATCCCAGTCTGTTTTTGTACGTTTTGTAATGCGAGAAACGAAACGTAGTATTATTTTACGTGTTAAAAAGTGTGCGAACCATGCAAGCAAAATAATTGCTACCATTGTAATAAAAGCTGCTGTTGGTTTTGCAAGAAAATTCATCCCACTAAGTTCCCGGATGAAATCGAGTAAAAATTTATATAAAATTCCCATACTTTGGTTTAATGATATTTAGTAATTTCGGCAAAAATAATAAATGTGTTTGATATGAAACTTAAGTTTGTAATAATTTTTTTGATTTTACCGACCTTTTCTTTTTCTCAAGTCGATTTCAATCAATACTTCAAAGATAAATCATTACGATTTGATTTTTTACTGGGGGGTAATAGCAAAGAAGTAGTCGTTTATCCTGAACAAATTAAACAAGAACCATTTTGGGCAGGGTCTAAAACAAATTTATTGGATTGTTTTGATTATGGTACTTACCGATTTAGAGTTTTCGATTTACAGTC